>CAZTGN010000059.1:0-11447 GCA_964613275.1 uncultured Conexibacter sp.
GAACGTGATCACGACGTCGCCGGGCTCGGCGCCGTCGTAGTCGCCGATCACGGTCGGCTTGATGAACTCGTCGGTGTCGCCGGCCTCGTAGGCCTCGGCGACCGCCTCGCCGGCGCTCGCGGCGTGCGGTCCGGCGCCGTGGACGATCGCGTCGTAGGCGAGCTTCGTCCGCTCCCAGCGGTGGTCGCGGTCCATGCAGTAGTAGCGACCGCCGACGGTGCCGACGCGGCCGGCGCTGCGCAGCCAGCGCTCGACCTCCTCGAGGTAGCGGACGCCGCCGGTCGGGCTCGTGTCGCGGCCGTCGGTCAGGACGTGCAGGACGACGTCCGGGACTCCCTCCCGGGCGGCCAGCTCGATGCAGGCCTCGATGTGCCCCCAGCCGGAGTGGACGCCGCCGTCGGAGACGAGGCCGACGAGGTGAAGGCGCCCGCGGGGGCTCTCACGGGCGCGCTCGCAGGCGGCCGTCAGGGCCGGGTTGTCGAAGAAGGACCCGTCGGCCACCGCCCCGTCGATCCGCGCCAGATCCTGCTTGACGATCGCGCCGGCTCCGAGGTTGAGGTGCCCGACCTCGGAGTTCCCCATCTGTCCCTCGGGGAGGCCGACGTCGTGTCCCGACGCCGAAAGGCACGTGTGCGGATACCGCTCCCAGAGCGCGTCGAAGGTCGGCGTCGCCGCCTGCTCGACGGCGTTTCCCGGGCCCGGCTCGGCGAGGCCCCAGCCGTCGAGGATCACGAGCGCGAGCCCGTCGACCGGGAGCGAATCGGGGCCGTTGGGGATCGCGGTCATCGCGGCGCCCTCACGCCGCCGCGACGATCGCGGCGAAGTCGTCGGGGTCGAGCGACGCGCCGCCGACCAGCGCCCCGTCGATGTCGCTCTGGCCGAGCAGCTCCGCGGCGTTGCCGGGCTTGACCGAGCCGCCGTACTGGATCCGGATCCGCTCGGCCGCGCCCTCGTCGCGGGCGGAGATCAAGGACCGGATGAAGCCGCAGGCGTCGTTCGCCTGCCCGGCCGTGGCCGTCCTGCCCGTGCCGATCGCCCAGATCGGCTCGTAGGCGATCACGACGTCGGCCAACCCGACGTCGTCCAACCGCGAGAGCGCCGCGTCGAGCTGGCGCCTCAACACCTGATCGGTCTCGTCGCGCTCCCGTTCGTCCTCGCTCTCGCCGACGCAGAGGATCGGCACCAGGCCGGCGGCCAGCGCCGCCGGCAGCTTCCGCGACAGCGCCTCGTCGGTCTCGCCGAAGTACTGGCGCCGCTCGGAATGACCGAGCACCACGCCGCTCGCCCCGGCGTCGAGCAGCATCGCCGCGGAGACCTCGCCGGTGTAGGCGCCGGACTCCTGGTAGTGCATGTTCTGGGCGCAGACGCCGACGCCGGAGCCCTCGCAGAGCCGGACGACCAGCGGCAGCGCCAGATAGGGCGGGCAGATCGCCACCTCGGCGCCGCCGGCGCTCCCGCCGAGGCGGGGCAGAAGCGCCTCGCAGAAGCCGCGCGCCTCCCCGGTCGTCTTGTTCATCTTCCAGTTGGCCGCGATCAGCGGTCGTCGCATCGTCTCACTCCTCTCCGGCGTCGAGAAGCGCCTCGACGCCGGGCAGCGGCTTGCCCTCGATCAGCTCCAGCGACGCCCCGCCCCCGGTCGAGAGCCAGCTCACCCGATCGGCCAGGCCGAACTCGACCAGCGCGGCGGCCGAGTCGCCGCCGCCGACGATCGTGGCCGCGTCCGTGGCGGCCACCGCGTCGGCCACGGCCCTCGTCCCGGCCGCGAACGGGGCCAGCTCGAACGCTCCCATCGGCCCGTTCCAGAACACGGTCCCGGCGGCCGCGATCGCCTCCGCGTAGCGGGCGGCGCTGCGCGGGCCGATGTCGAGGCCCATCATGCCGTCAGGGATGTCGAGGTCCCCGGTCGCGACCGGCTCGGCATCGGCCGAGAAGCTCGCACCGAGCACGAGGTCGACGGGCAGATCGAGCTCGCAGTCGCCCTCGGCGGCGCGCTCGAGGGCGCGGCGCGCGGGGGCGATCCCGTCCTCCTCGACGAGCGAGTCACCAGTCGTCCGCCCCTGGGCGCGGAAGAAGCTGAAGCACATCGCCCCCCCGATCAGGATCCGGTCGGCGATCTCGAGGAAGCGGTCGATGACGCCGACCTTGTCGGTCACCTTGGCACCGCCGAGGACGACGACGAGCGGCCGCTCGGGGTCGGCCAGCACCGACGTCAGCTCGCGAACCTCGCGCTCGAGCAGGAGCCCGGCGTAGGCCGGGAGCAGGTGGGCGACGCCCTCGGTCGAGGCGTGAGCCCGGTGCGCCGCCCCGAAGGCGTCGTTGACGTAGACGTCGGCGAGCGCGGCGAGCGCGGCGGCCAACGCCGGGTCGTTCTCCTTCTCGCCGGGCTCCCAGCGCGTGTTCTCGAGCATCAGGACCTCACCGGGCTGCAGGCCCCCGACCGCCGCGGCGACGTCGTCGCCGGCAACCCCGGGGGCGAGCCTCACGTCGGCGCCGAGCAGCTCGCCGAGCCGCGTTGCGACGGACCCCATCGAGAGCTCGGGGTCGCGGCCCTCGGGACGGCCGAGGTGCGAGCAGAGCACGACCCTCGCCCCGCGCCCGCGCAACAGCTCGATCGTGGGCAGCGCCGCCCGGATCCTGGTGTCGTCGCCGACCCGGCCGCCCGCGAGCGGCACGTTCAGGTCGGCCCGCACGAGGACGGTGCGGCCGGCCACGTCGGCGTCATGCACCGACGCCTTGCCGAACCGGCCCTTCCCGGTCACGGTCGCTAGAGCACCTTCGCGGCCAGCTCGACGAGGCGGTTCGAGTAACCCCACTCGTTGTCGTACCAGGAGACGACCTTGAGCAGCGTGCCCTCCATGACCATCGTCTGGCCGGCGTCGAAGACCGACGAGTGCGGGTCACCGGCGATGTCGGTCGAGACGATCGGGTCCTCCGTGTAGGAGAGGATCCCGGCGAGCGGGCCCGCCGCGGCGGCCCGGACCGCCTCGTTGACCTCCTCGGCCGTCGTTGCGCGGGAGACGTTGCAGGTCAGATCGACGACCGACCCGGTCGCGACCGGCGCCCGCACCGCGATCCCGTTCAGCTTCCCGTTCAGCTCCGGGAGGACGAGCCCGACCGCCTTCGCGGCGCCGGTCGTGGTCGGGATCAGGTTCAGGGCCGCGGCCCGTGCCCGCCGCAGGTCCTTGTGCGGCATGTCCTGCAGCCGCTGATCGGCCGTGTAGGCGTGGATCGTCGTCATCAGGCCTCCCTCGATCCCGACCGCGTCGTGGACGACCTTGGCGAGCGGCGCCAGGCAGTTGGTCGTGCAGGAGGCGTTGGAGATGATCTGGTGGGCGGCGGGGTCGTAGTCGTCGAAGTTGACGCCCAGCGCGACGGTCACGTCGGGCTCCTTGGCGGGCGCCGAGATGATCACCTTGCTGGCGCCGGCCTCGAGATGCTTGGCGGCATCGGCACGGGCCGTGAAGAACCCGGTCGACTCGATCACCACGTCGACGCCGAGGTCCGCCCACGGCAGCTTCGCCGGGTCGCGCTCCTCGAGCGCCGCCATCGGCTTGCCGTCGACCGAGATCGTGCCGTCGCCGACCTCGACCTCGCCCGGGAAGCGGCCGTGGATCGAGTCGTACTTGAGCAGGTGGGCGAGCGTGTCGTCGTCGGTCAGGTCGTTGACGGCGACGATGTCGAGGTCGGTGTCGGACTCGTACGCGGCCCGGAACAGGTTCCTCCCGATCCTTCCGAAGCCGTTGATGCCGACCTTGACTGCCATTCGTTCCTCCTCGATGTCGAGTTGCGGTGCCGGGCGGCGGCCGCGTGCGATCGCGGCCGGCCGCCCGAGAGCCTATGCATTGTTCGCCGCGGGCCGCCCCCGTCGCGACTACGGACCTTCACCCGTGGCGGGGCGCCCAGCGGAACCAGCGCATCGTGATCAGGGCTCCCGCGACGCCCCAGGCAGCGACGACCGCGAGGTGGCCCCAGTCGAAGCCGGCGCCGACCGTCAGCGGATCGTAGGCGGACAGCAGCGCCTGAAAGAACGGTCGGATCGGGAAGATCGAGGCGAACGTCAGCACCCCGTCCGGGATCTCGGTCTCGGGCACGAAGATCCCGGAGAGGAAGTAGAGCGGCAGCACGGTGAAGTTGGTGATCGCCGACGCCGCATCCTCGCTCGGGATAGCGATGCTGAGCGCGAGGCCGAGCGAGCAGAAGGCGAAGGTGCCGACGACGAGCGTCACGAGCAGCGCCGGGATCGTCTCGGTCGGGATCGGGACGCCGTAGAGGACCTTGCCGAGCACCGTCACGATGACGACCATCAGCAGCGAGACGACGAACGCGTTGCCGACCCGGCCGCCGATGTAGGCCCAGGTCGGCAGCGGCGTGCCGCGCATCCGCTTCAGCCGCCCGCTCTCGCGCATCTCGACCATTCGCATCGCGACGTTGACGAGCGTCGCCGAGACGACCGCCAGGGTGATGATCCCGGGCACGTAGTAGGTCGCGGTCTCGATCCCGAGCTCGTCGATCCGCTCGTCGCCGAAGAGCGAGGAGAAGATCAGCAGGAAGATGACCGGGAACATGACCGTGAAGAACACGGTCGCCGGGCTTCGCCAGAACACCTTCTGCTCGTAGCGGAACTGGTGCAGGATGAGAGCGAAGCCGCTCATCGCCGCCGCCCCGCCTCGATCAGCTCGAGGTAGACGTCCTCGAGGCTCGGGCGGGTCACCTCGAGCGCTCCGAGCCGGACGTCGTTGGCGAGCGCCCAGGCGGTGAGCTCGTGCAGGCTCCGGGTCGGGTCGCCGGAGCGCAGCGTGATGCGACCGTTCGCCTGCGTCCACTCGCCGGCGACGGCGGCCCGGACGGCGGCGGCATCGGCCGGGGGCAGGTCGAAGCTGATCAGGCTGTCGGCGCGGCTGCGGCCGCCGAGGTCGTCGGGCGTCCCGGTCGCGATGATCTCGCCGGCGGCGATCACCGCGACGCGGTCGGCGAGCGCCTGCGCCTCGTCCATGTAATGGGTGGTCAGCATCACCGTCTTGCCGAGATCCCGCAGGCCCGCGACCACGGCCCAGGCGGTGCGACGGGCCGACGGATCGAAGCCGGTGGTCGGCTCGTCGAGGAACAGCAGCTCGGCGTCGCCGATCAGCGCCACCGCGACGTCGAGGCGTCGCTGCTGGCCGCCGGACAGCCGCCCGGCCCGCTCGTCGGCCTTCTCGCCGAGGCCGACGAGCTCGATCGTCTCCGTGACCGATCGCGGCCGACGGTAGTAGCCGGCGAACATCGTCAGCGTCTCCCGCACGGTCAGCAGGCTCTCCATCCGGCATTCCTGGAGGACGAGCCCGACCCGGCCCCGCCACGCGCGACCGGCCCGCGCCGGATCCTCGCCGAGCACCTCGACGGCGCCGGCGTCGCGCGGGAGGTATCCCTCGAGGATCGAGATCGCCGTGGTCTTGCCGGCGCCGTTGGGACCGAGGAAGGCGAAGACCTCGCCGCGGCGCACCTCGAGATCGATCCCGCGCAGCGCCTCGATCTCGCCGTACGACTTGCGCAGCCCGTTGACGCTGATCACCGCTTCAGGCACGGGCGCGGATTATGAAGGGAGGCCGGCCCCTGCCGGGATCGGCGCTCAGCCGGCCTTGTTGAGCTGGCGGTGGATGTCGCGAGCGAGCTTGCCGGGGATTCCCGGCACCGACTCGATCTCCTCGGCGGATGCACCGAGGAAGCGCTCGGGGGAGCCGAAATGGCTCAGCAGGGCGCGCTTGCGCGCGGGCCCGACGCCGCGCAGGCCGTCGAGGACCGAGCCCGTCATCGCCTGGCCGCGACGCTTGCGATGGAGGTCGAGAGCGAAGCGGTGGGCTTCGTCCCGGACCCGCTGCAGAAGCCGCGACGCCTCCGAGTCGGAGCGGATCGGCAGCGGCTTCGACCGCCCCGGCGCGTAGACCTCCTCGAGCCGCTTCGCAAGCGAGACCACGGTCACGCCGCGCTCGACCAGCGGCTGCAGGGCGCGGACGCCGGCCGCGAGCTGGCCCTTGCCGCCGTCGATCACGATCAGGCCCGGCAGCGCCGCGAAGCTCGCGTCGAGCTCGGCGTCGTGCGGCGAGCGGCCGCTCTCGTCGACATAGCGGGCGAGCCGCCGCGCCAGCACCTCACCCATCGCCGCGAAGTCGTCGGAGGACGCGCCGATCCCGCGGATCCTGAATCGCCGGTAGTCGGCCTTGCTCGGGGCGCCGCCCGCGAAGACGACCATCGACGCGACCGTGTGCTCGGAGCCGAGGTTCGAGATGTCGTAGCCCTCGATCCGGATCGGCGGCGCGTCCATGCCGAGCGCATCGGCCAGCTCCGCCAGGGCCTCGGTCCGCTGCCGGCGCCGCCGCTCGCGGCGCAGCTTGTCCTCGGCGAGCGCCAGCTGCGCGTTGCGCTCCGCGAGCTCCCGCAGCCGCCGCTTGTCGCCGCGCTCGGCGGCGCGGACCTCGACGGCGGCGCCGCGGCGATCGCTCAACGCCTCGGCCAACAGCGCGGTCCGCGCCGCCAGCTCCGGGCCGACGACGACCAGCGGCGGCACGATCGGCGAGGCCGAGTAGTACTGGGCGAGGAACTGCTCGGCGACCTCGCCCGCGCCCCTCTCGCCCCCGTTGTCGAGGTAGAAGCCCTGACGCTCGCTGAGGACGCCGTCGCGGACCTGGAAGACCTGGGCATTGGCCTCCCGGCCCTCGACGGCGACGCCGATCAGGTCGGCGGTGCCGACCCCCTCCCCGGCTACCTGCTGGCGTTCCATCAGCGAGCGGATCGCGGCGACGCGGTCGCGGTACAACGCCGCCCGCTCGAACTCCCGCGCGGTCGCCGCCGCTTCCATCTTCGCGACGAGGTCGCGCTCGACGTCGCGGTAGCGGCCCGAGAGGAAGCGGCGGATGGCGTCGATGCTGCGGCCGTACTCGGTGGCGTCCACGTAGCCGACGCAGGGCGCCCCGCAGCGCTTGATGTAGTAGTCGAGGCAGGGCACGCCCGAGCGGCGGCCGGGCTCAGGGCCCTCGCAGGTCCGGTACTGGAAGAGCTTGCCGAGCAGCTCGAGCGTGTCGCGGACGCGGCGTGCGTTGGCGTACGGCCCGAAGTAGGCGCGGTTGGGGCGATGCCGCTCGCGGGTGAAGTACACGCGCGGGAACTCCTCGTCGAGGCTGATCCCGATGTACGGATAGGACTTGTCGTCGCGCAGCTTCACGTTGAGGATCGGCCGGTGCCGCTTGATGAACTGCTGCTCGGCGATCAGCGCCTCGGCCTCCGTCCCGGTGACGAGGAAGTCGATCGACTCGATCTCGCCGGCGAGGTCTCCGAGCGTCGTCCGGGAGGAGAAGTGGCTGGCGACGCGCTTGCGGATCGACCGCGACTTGCCGACGTAGACGACGCGGCCGTCGCCGTCGCTGAGCATGTAGACGCCGGGCAGGTCGGGCAGGCGTCGGCGCTGCTCGGCGATGCTCTCGCGCCGCTTGTCGCCGGTTCCCGCCATCAGCTCCGAACTGTAGGGACGCCCACCGCCATACACTCGCGGCTGCCGCCGCCCGTCCGCGACCGTTGGAGTGAGCATGAGCGATCAAGCGACATCCCCGCAGCCGCCCGAGCTGAAGACGATGCGGTTCGAGGTCGAGGGTCCCGTCGGGACCCTGATCCTGTCGCGGCCCGACGCGATGAACGCGATGAGCCCGGAGCTGATCGCCGAGCTGGCGCTGATCGCGCCCTGGCTCGCCGACCGCGCCCCGATCCGGGCGTTGATCGTGACCGGCGAAGGCCGCGCGTTCTCGGCCGGGGGCGACATCAACTGGTTCCGCCGCGGCCTCGACGAGCCCGGCGCCGACCTCGTACAGGAGGTCCGCCGCGGCGCCGACGTCCTCCATCAGGCGATCGTCGACTTCAAGCGCATCCCCTACCCGGTGATCGCGGCGATCAACGGCCCCGCCGCCGGGGCCGGCTTCTCGCTCGCGCTCATGTGCGACATCCGGATCGCGTCCGAGGACGCGTTCCTGGTCTGCGCCTACGGCCGCATCGGCGCCTCGCCCGACGGCGGCATGACCTACTTCCTGCCGCGCGTGATCGGCCCGGCGGCGGCGGCCGAGCTGATGCTCGAGGACCCGAACCTGACCGCGGCCGACGCGCTCTCCCGCGGCCTCGTCTCCGCCGTGGTGCCGGCCGAGGAGCTGCTGGCCAGCGCCGGCGAGCGGGCGGCCGAGCTCGCCGCGCGGTCGCCGCACTACCAGCGGATGGTCAAGCGGCTGGTCTGGCAGAGCCTCGACAACTCGCTCGCCGACCACCTGCAGCTCGAGCGCCACGGAATCGCCGAGTCGATGGGAACCGGGGACCTGCGCGGCGGCGTCCGCGACTTCCTGGCCGGCGAGCGGCCGACCTTCAGCGGCCGCTGAGGGGTTTCCACCCCGCGCTCCCGGGTAAGGTCTGGTCCAGAAACCGGGCCTGCTGTCCACGAGCCGAGGAGGAATGCCTTGCACACACGTCTTCTCTCAATGAGCCGGCTGCTCGCGGTGGTCTCCGTCGCCGCGATCGCGGCACTGGGCCTCGCCGCCTGCGGGGGCGATGACGACACCGCCACGACGACGGCGGAGACGACCGCCGCCGACACGACCGCGACCTCCGGCGGCGGCGAGACCGTCAGCTTCGAGGCCGATCCGGGCGGCGAGCTCGCCTACACGGAGACCGACGTGACCGCGAAGGCGGGCGAGGCCACGATCGACTTCAGCAACCCGTCCTCGACCCCCCACGACGTCGTCATCGAGGACCAGAGCGGCAACGAGATCGCGAAGACCGACGTGATCACCGACTCGACGGCGACGACGACCGCCGACCTCAAGCCTGGCACCGACACGTTCTACTGCTCGGTCCCGGGCCACCGCGAGGCCGGCATGGAGGGCACCCTCACGGTCAAGTAGCGGCTCGGCCCGTCCTGGTCGGGGCCGCACTCCGACCGGGACGGCCGTCGGCTCGCCCGCGCCCGGGCTCTCCGCGGACCCGGTCGCGGCCGGGGCCGCCGTCCAGCTGATCGCGGCCGGGCCCGCCGTCGAGCCGATCGGTGCCTTGCCCGCCCCTGATCCGGTCCCGGCCGGCACCGCCGTCGAGCCGATCGGTGCCTTGCCCGCCCCTGATCCGGTCGCCTCCGCCACGCGCGCAGACGAGGTCACGGCCGCCCCGGGACCGGACCACGTCTCCCCCACGGGTACCGACGATCACGTCGGCGCGTCCCGTGCCCTCGACCCGGCTCCCGGGCTTGGCAACGATGGTGGCGCGCCTGCCGTAGCAGCGCGGAGCGGCCAGGCTCGTGAACGCGTCGAAGAAGCGCCCGTTGTGAGGCAGCGGCCCTGCCACGACCTGATTCGCGAAGAGCGCATCGGCGTCGTAGAGGGGGTTGCCGTACTGGTGCCCGGGCGCGTAGGCCGCATCGACGAACCGCTCGCGCATCAGCAGCCGGTACATCCTCGGCATGAACCGGCCCGGGTCGTGCGGCGAGCCGGCGATGAAGCGGTCCCAGTCCCCCGCGGGCACCCGGTCCGCATACGCGCGCGCGATGTAGTCGCGGTTGGTCCCGGGGCCGAAGCCCGGCGGGGCCGGCTCCCGCAGCCAATCCTTCCCGACCTTCGCCTGCGACCACTCGAGCGTGGTAAGGGGCATCGCGGTGTAGCCGCGGACGAACTCGACGATCGTGCGCGCATCGTCGACCGACGAGACGTGCAGGTGGGCGTCCAGCGCGTCGGTCTCGGCCTCCGCGAGCCGGACCAGCTCCTCGAAGTAGGCGAGGACACCCGGGTTCGGCTCCGGCGGCTCCCGGCCGTCGAGCGCCGGAAACGCGATCGCCGGCGAGACGATGCCGAGGTGGCGCAGCTCGGGATCGGACGCCCGCACCGCGGCGATCTCCCTGGCCTCGGCGGTAAGCCAGCCGATCGAATCCCCGCGGTCGGCGAGCTCGTACCGGCCCGGCCCGGCGATCACCTCGTTGCCGAGCTGGATCCAGCCGACGTAGGGCCCGACCCCGGTGACGAACCGGCGCAGCAGCGACAGCGCCTCGACGCGATCGGCTCCTCGGGGCACGCGGTCCGTATCGACCCGCCCGCTCGCCCCCGGGTCGGTGGGCCACCGCACCGTCACGACGACCTCGATCCCGGCGTCGTCGTACCCCTTCAGGCGCTCCAGGAAGGACGAGGCCTCGCCGCCCTCGATCGCCTCGATCCCGGCCGCGATCGCCCGGTCGTTGACGATCACGCGGACCATCTCCGGGTCGAGGTCGGCCACCGCCCGTTCGTCGAAGCCGTTATGGACGCCAAGCCGCGTCGCCCCGGGCAGCGTCAGGCCTCCGTATCCCTCGGCCTCGCCCGTGACCCCGAGGCACGAGGCGACCACCGCGGCCGCGCCGAGCGCCACCCGCCTCCACGGAACGTGCGAGTTGATCTCCGCAGCAGCCGACATGCGCTTCCGAACCGACAACACCGCGCCCGGCCCCGGGTTGCGACCAATCAGCCGACCAGGACCCGGCCGACGCTGTCGGCCACGCAACACGGCTTCTCGTTGCCCTCGACCTCGACCGTGAAGCGGGTCACCTGCTGGTACCAGCCATCGCCGACCTCGTCGACGGAGACGATCTCGGCGGTCGCCCGGACCCGCGAGCCCGCCGGCACCGGCGCCGGGAAGCGGACCCTGTTCCAGCCGTAGTTGACGCCGAGCTTGAATCCCCGGCTGGCGATCAGCTCGCGGCGCATCCCGTCGATCAGCGACAGCGTCAGGTTGCCATGGGCGATCGTCCCCCCGAACGGGCTCTCGCGCTCGGCCCGCTCGACGTCGACGTGGATCCACTGGTCGTCGCCGGAGAGGCGGGCGAAGTCGTCGATGTCGGCCTGGGTCACGCCGCGCCACCCGCTCGGTCCGACGGTCCTGCCGACCATCGCCCTCGCCTGCTCGATACCGTCGATCTCGACCAGCGCCATCGGCGCGGCACCCTAGACGGTCGCGAACCGGGCCGCTTCCCTCCGCACCGCCCGGCGCAGCCCCCGAGTCACGCCACCAGTCGCACCTCGAGCGCCGGCGAGCCGCCCGGCAGCGCTCCGGCGCCGTCGAGGAGCGCGAGGATGCGGGCGACGTAGGCCTGCGTCTCCGGGTAGGGCGGGATGCAGTCGCAGGCGGAGACGGCGCCGGGGCCGGCGTTGTAGGCGGCGAGGGCGAGCTCGACCGAGCCGCCGAACTGCGCGAGGAGCCCGCTCATCAGCCGCGCCTGGGCAGCGATCGCGGCGACCGGGTCGAACGGGTCGCGGAGTCCGTAGGCCGCCGCGGTGGCCGGCATGAACTGAGCGATCCCCTGCGCGCCGGCGGGCGAGACGGCGTTCGGGTTGAAGTTCGACTCGGCCATGAGCTGGGCCGCCAGCAGGGCGGCGGAGACGTCGTGACGCGCCGCCGCCGCGAGCAGCGGGGCCCGGAACCGG
>CAZTGN010000059.1:11457-12211 GCA_964613275.1 uncultured Conexibacter sp.
CGAAGCCGGGCAGCCCGGACCCGCCCGCAGCGCGCCCGTCAGCCGTCGCCCCGACCCGGTCGCCCTCCGGCGAGCACGGCGCCGGGCCGGCGCTGAAGCCGTAATGCCACGGCTCCCAGGAGTACCTCTCAGTGAAGCCGAAGCGATCGGCATTCGCTGCGAGCCAGCCGTAGGCGGCCGACGGGCCGAGATCGAGCTCGGTCGCGCAGCGATGCAGCGACGTTCCCGGAGGCGCCACCCAGCGCGGGTCGGGATTGGCGTTCCAGAGCCGCTGCTGCTCGGCATCGGAGCGGTATGCCGAGTTGATCACGATCGCCACCCCCGCCGCCCCGGCGGCGGCGGCCATGCGATCGAAGGCGGCGGCGACATCAGGGCGCATCGGCATCCCCTGGCGGTAGGCGAGCGGGCCCGAGTAGCCGCCGCCCGACGCCACCGCCGGAGCGCTTCCCGTCCCGGCGGCGATCGCGGGCGCCACCTCGGCCTCGGCCGCGACCGCCGTCTCGGCCGCACCCGGACCCTCGGGCCCGCCACCGAGACCGATCCGCGCCTCGACCCGCACGCGGACGCGCAGCGGCGCGAAGGAGCGGGCGTCGGGGAAGTCGAGAACGACCAGCTCCGGGTCGAGGTCGTTGCGACCGGCCGCGATCGCGGCCGCGGAGCGGGCCCGGTCGAGGTAGTCGGAGTGGCTCAGATGCGCGGGGTTGGGCGCACCGCTGGGCAGGGCGGCCGGGACGAAGAGCCGGTCGAGGTCGTC
>CAZTGN010000060.1:0-4544 GCA_964613275.1 uncultured Conexibacter sp.
AGCCATTGATAAACTACTTAATTCATAACTATTTGAGGTTGTCTATTCAGTCCGCTTCGGTCGCCGCAGAAACGGAGACCCTGCGGGTCGCGACTGCGCTCCAAAGACGGAGACTCGCAAAGCCTCGTCGCGGTGACCGAAAAAGCCTAATTTTTTTGCTATTTCCGGTCGTTGAGACATGCGGTGAGCGCAGCAGAACCGGCCGCCGAAGCTGTAGTTGAGGAAGAGCCGGTTGAAGATGTAGTCGGCGTGCTCGGCGGCCTCGACGTCGGTCGCCGACCCCGGGTCCGACGGCGTGAAGGCGACCATGTTGTGGACCGGGCCGACCTCGGCGCGGCGATCGTGGCGATGGACCGCGTCGTAGCCGGCGGCGTTGGCGCGAACGAGGTTGCGGACCACCCGGACCGTGCCGGCGATCGTGAAGGCGCCGGGCGGGAACCAGCCGGCGATCACGCCGGGGACGTTCACGTAGCCGTTCACCGCGACGACCATCGGCTCGTTCAGCGTCACCCAGAGGCGCACCTGATCGCCGTAGCGCCAGGACGCCCAGGCCGCGAACTTCCGGTACTCGCGAACGGTTCGCCGGTTGAGCCAGCCGCCGCGCTCGACATGCGGCACGGGCTCGTCCGGCCCGATGCCCGCGAGCGCCGCGTTGACGGCGAGCGGATCGTGCAGCCAACTCGGCAGCGTGAAGTGGTTCAGCGTCACCATCGGCGTCATCCCGAGCCTGCGTGCCCGGCGCAGCTCGGCCTCGTAGTGGCGGGCAGCGCGCTGGTCGACGAGCCGGTCGAGCTCGCGCGGGGTCCGCGCCTTCGCCGTCGAGCGCGGGAAGAGGCGGCTCCACTCGAGCGAGAAGCGGTAGGCGTTGGCGCCGAGCCGATCCGCCGCGAGTCGGGCGTCACGGCGGTAGAGGCGCCAGTGGCCGGGTCCCTCCTCGACGCGGTCGCCGCTGACCCGACCCGCGTCGATGTTGCCCTGGTCGTGGCTCCAAACCCACCAGTCGCTGCCGCGGTCGGCACGGGACGGCTCGCCGCCGGCCTCGGTCTGAAAGCCGCTGATCGCCGTCCCCCAGAGGAAGTCGCGCGGGAAGTCGCGCTTCCCGGCCGCCACGACCGCAGCCGCCGGCGCGAGCGCCAGCAGGACGGTCGCGGCCAGAAGCGCACGCAGCGCCAGCGAACCCGGCTTCGCGCCGAAGCCGAGGCCGAGCGGAGTCCGAGCCGACGACGACAGCTTCGCGCGTCGGCCGGCCCGTCGGGGTGTCAGCACGGCGAGCCCACGTCGTGTCGCCGACGACTCACGGATCAGCCCGGCTGCGCCAGCTTCAGCACCGTCAGCGAGGCGCCCTGGGGGTCGATGATCGCCGCGAAGCGCCCGATCGACGTGTCCGTCGGCTCGACGGTCACGGTGGCGCCGAGCTCGCGGGCCGTGGCGACCGCCGCGTCGCAGTCGTCGACGGCGAAGCAGACGCTCCAGTGCGGGGGCACCTCGGCCGGGATTCGATCGTCGGTCATCTCCATCATCCCGCCGACCGGCTCGCCGTCGAGCTCCCAGACGACGTAGCCGTCGGGAGCGTCCGCGAACGCCGGCCGCCCCGCCTCCCAGCCGAAGACGGCCGGGTAGAAGGACCGGCCGGCCGCGGGGTCGCGGGTGAGCAGCTCGTTCCAGCACAGCGAGTTGGGCTCGTTGACGAGGTCGGCCCCGGCGAACGTCCGCGGCTCCCAGACGCCGATCGCGGCGCCGCCGGGATCGGCGAAGAAGGCCATCCGGCCGATGTCCGTCACGTCCATCGGCTCGACGATGACGGTGCCGCCCGCGTCCTTCGCCCTCGCAACCGCGGCATCGGCGTCGGCGACGCTGACATACGTCGACCAGGCCGTCGGCTGGCCCTCCTGCATGTGCCCCATCAGCCCGGCGACGGCCTGGCCTTCCTGCTCGAAGATCCGGTACCCGCCGGTCTCCTCGACCGGTCCCGGCTCGCTCGCGCTCCAGCCCATCAGCGCGGCGTAGAACCGCGCCGACGCGTCGGCGTCAGGTGACGAGAGGTCGACCCATGACGGCGTTCCGGGGGCGTAGTCGGGCATCGGCTCCTCCTCGTTTGCCGGGCTCGGCATTCTCCCACACGCCGCCCGCGGGGGCCGAGCCCGGCGCGATCATGCGATCGCTCGCGAACCGGGGTCGGAGACCGTGGCTGGGCTGCGTCCTCGAGCCATTGCTGGGGGACGCCCGTACCGTCGGCGCGCATGATCCACGTCGTCCTGTCGCTGTCGGCGTCGAGCAGGTGCTCGTCATCCAGCCAACCGAGCCGGCGCCCGGGGGCGGCTCCTCAGGCTCGGGGGGTGAGGATCACCACCGGGATCTCGCGGTCGGTCCTCTTCGCGTACCAGTCGTAGTCGGGCCACGCCTCGGTCATCAACCCCCAGAGCCGCTCCCGCTCCTCGCCCTCGGCCACCGAGGGTTGGACCGCGAGCCGCTCGCCCCTTACCTGGATCTCGACGCTCGGGTCGGCCGACATGTTCTTGAACCAGGCGGGATCCTCCGGCCAGCCGCCCTTCGAGGCGACGATCACGTAGCGGCCGTCGTCGACCCGGTGGATCAGCGGGGTCGTCCGCCGCTCGCCCGACTTGCGTCCCGTCGTCGTCAGCAGCAGGATCGTGGTTCCGCGTCACCGGTAGCCGCGCTCGCCGCCGGTCGCCTGGTACACGCGGACGTGCTCGGGCCCGAACAGCTCGTCGTCGGAGGCGCTCATGCCCGGGGTTGATACCCGATCGGAGCGGCTGGCAACCGGCTGCCGGGCGATCTCCACTCGAGTCGGTCGTCGGCGCGGCTGCGGCGGTCGCTCAGACCGGACCATCCGCCGCCGACCAGGCGGTCGCCCTGGCGATCTTCGTCGTCATCGTGACCCTCGGCCCCGCCGTCCCGGTCGCCATCTACCTCGTGATCGGCGAGCGTTCGGCACCACTTCGCGATTGAGCCAGGGTTTCAATGGGGCAACCGCGGATAAACGTCGGTCTTACTGAGTTGCTTGAGCGGAGCTGGCCGGACGCGAAGCGGCGAACTGCGCCTGCTCATCACAGCGCTTGAGACAGCTATCCTCAACCGGGATGAACGGGGGCATCGAGAACCGCGGCAAGGAGGCCGCGCTTGGCCAGCACCGACTCGGCCTGATCATCTCTGTCGCGGTCTTCATCCTCGGGCTCGCTCCCGCCGCCTCTGCATCTGCCGGTGTCGGTGCGCTCAAGCAGAAGTCCGGCAACGATGGATGCATCTCCGAGACCGGTACGGGCGGTGCCTGCATGGCCGGCGTGGCCCTCGGTGGCATGGTCAGCCTCTCTCCGGACGGCAAGAACGCCTACTCCACCTCGGGGTCTCGCGACGCCGTCGCGATCTTCGACCGCAACCCGAATACCGGCGCCCTCACCCAGAAGCCCGGTGCGGCCGGCTGCATCTCCGAGGACGGCACCTCCGGATACCCGGATTTCACATCGGGCGTCTGCAGCGACGGTGTAGCGCTTGGCGGCGCAAGCCCGATCACGGTCTCCCCCGACGGGAAGACCGCATACGTCGGCTCCGCAGACAGCAACGTCAACGCCATTGCGATCTTCGACCGCAACCCGAATACCGGCGCCCTGATCCAGAAGTCCGGCAACGATGGATGCATCTCCGAGACCGGCACGGGTGGTGCCTGCATGGCCGGCGTGGCGCTCAGCGGTGCCGTCTCAATCTCAGTCTCCCCCGACGGCAAGAGCATCTACGCCGCCTCGTATTTCAGCGACGCCGTCTCGATCTTCGACCGCGACCCGGCAACCGGAGTACTCACCCAGAAGGCCGGTGCGGCAGGCTGCATCTCCGAAGACGGGACTTCCGGGTATCCCGACTACACGTCCGGCGCCTGCAGCGACGGCAAAGCGCTCGAAGGGGTCTATTCCATTGCTATCTCCCCCGACGGGAAAAGCGCGTACGCGGCATCCTGGCTCGGCGACGCCGTCGTCATCTTCGACCGCGACCCTGCCACCGGCGCACTCACGCAGAAGCCCGGCACGGCCGGCTGCATTTCCCAGACCGGAACCGTCGGCGCCTGCGCCACCGGGGTCGCGCTCAAGGGCGCCCAGTCGGTCGTCCTCTCCCCCGCGGGAACGAGCGTCTACGTCGCCTCCGATGACAGCAACGCCGTCGTCATCTTCGACCGCGACCCTGTCACCGGCGCACTCACGCAGAAGCCCGGCACGGCCGCCTGCATCTCCGAGAACGGCACGGGCGGCTTCTGCCGCGACGGCACGGCGCTGTACGGTGCGTCCTCGATCACCCTCTCGGCAGACGGCAAGAGCATCTACGCCGCCTCAGATTTCAGCGACGCCGTCTCGATCTTCGACCGCGACCCGGCCACGGGCGAGCTTACGCAGAAGCCCGGCACGGCCGGCTGCGTTTCCGAGGACGGTACGTCCGGCTACCCGGAGTACATGGCCGAGGCCTGCAGCGACGGGCTGGCGCTCGACGGTCCTCACTCGATCATTGTCTCCCCCGACGGCGAGAACGCCTACGCCTCC
>CAZTGN010000060.1:4554-10242 GCA_964613275.1 uncultured Conexibacter sp.
GCGACGGAATCGGGCCGACGACGACGATCGAATCGGGACCCGTTGGCACGACGAGTGATTCGACCGCTTCGTTTACGTTCGGTGCCGACGTGCCGGGCTCGACGTTCGAATGTGGGCTCGACGACGAGAGCTACGGTGCCTGCGCATCTCCGCAGAGCTACACGGATCTCGCTGATGGTTCGCACACCTTCAACGTTCGCGCCACCGATCCGGCTGACGACATCGGAGGCCGGGCGAGTCGCAGCTTCGCGGTCGACACCACAGTCGACGGCGAGGCATCAGCCAAGAGGGTCCAGAAGCAGCAGCGCAAGACGATCGTCATCGAGGTCAGGGTCCGGGCGGCCGAGGATCTTGCAGCGCTGGCCTCCGGCAGGGTCAGGGTGAGGAAGTCCGCCTTCGAGCTCGAGCGCGTTTCGGCTTCGGTGCCGGGTGGCGGGTCGGCGGTGTTGGCGCTGAGATCGGCAAAGGCCCGGGCCGCGAAGAAGATCGCGGACTCGCTGCGGAGGTCGGACCGAAAGGCGAGGATCGAAGTCGCTCTCGCCGACGACGCGGGCAACTCGAAACCGGCGAAGCTCCGGGTGACCTTGCGGGCGTAGCGCCCGGCGTCGAGGCCCGCAGGGAGATCAGATCCTCCGGCGGATCGTCGGTGGCGTGCTCGTGAACCCTTCAGCCTCTCGCCGCCGCCGTATCGTTCCGAGGGCGGATCGGCGAACGGCTTGCCTCGGGGTTCTCGAAGGAGTGGAGCTAGCCGGACTCGAACCGGCGACCTCCTGGGTGCGATCCAGGCGCTCTTCCAGCTGAGCTATAGCCCCGCGTGCGGTGTCGCTCCGCCCGGCGGAGGATACCCGCCCGTCGTTCCCGTCGCGAGGGGCGGGACAAGGCTGACGATCGGGCTGCTCCCGCCACCGAGCGGCCGTCCCCCGTCCCGGGCGGTCGGAGCACCACGGCCCGGTGGCCGGCCGTGCGTCGCAGGAATGCGACCCGCCAGGTGGCAGCTCGGCGGTCGGCAGCCGTGCGGAGGGGAGCGGCGGCAAGCGGCGAAGCAAGGCCTCGTTCACGGTTCCCCGAGCGGGCCGGCATCTGCAACCCTTCAAGCCACATGGGAATCCTCGACGACGCGATCCGCGAGCACCTCGAGCTGAAGCGCCAGCACGGCGCCGCGAGCTCCGAGCTCGAGCAGCTCGAGAGCGAGGCGTTCGGCCCCGTCGCCCGTCCCGGCGATCCCGACTTCGAGACCGGTGAGGAGCCGGCGCCGGCCGGCGTGCAGCCCGCGGTCGCGACCGGCGAGGAAGGCGAGGATCCGACCACCGTGCTGGCGCCGGGCGACGCTGAGCCGGAGTCGGTCGAGCAGCCGGTTCCGGAGGCGCCCGAGGGCGCCATCTTCGACGTCGAGGAGGCCGATCTCGGCGACATCGACCTCGAAGACGAGTTGAAGACGCCGGCCGAGCGGGCCCGCGAGGAGCACTCCCACCTCGAGGACACGGTCGACCATCCCGCGCCCGAGGTCGAGTCGCTGGAGGAGGAGCTCGAGGCCGCGGCCCCGGCTGCGCCGGACTCGGCGGAGCTCGATGCCCCCGCTGTCTCCCCGGTCGAGGAGCCCGAGCCCGGCGATCCGGAGGTGCCGGGCTCGACCGAGGAGCCGGAGTCGCTCGAGTTCGACCAGCTCCCGGGCGAGCCCGTCGAGCCCCGAGCCCGCGACGAGGATGCCGGCGACGACGACCTGCTCGAGGAGACCCCGGACTTCCTCAAGGACGCGCCCGACGGCGAGGATCTCTGGTTCGAGCAGGGTGAACCCAAGGACTTCGACTTCGACTGACGGGCGCGGAGGCCGCGGCTCGGCGTCCTCGTCGCCGCGGCTCCTGCGTCTTGATCCGCGGCCTGCTCGCCGCGTCAGTGTGCGGTACGGCGGCTCGGCGTCATCCTCGCCTCACGACCAGATGGTCGCATCGGCTCGTCTTCCTTGATCTGACGCCCTCCAACCGCGTCAGTTCAACCGAGCAACCATTCCTGGCGAGGGTCGGAGCGGCTCCGGGGGCCGTCAGCTGAAGTAGCCGCGGGTGCGGCTGGCCTCGACGACGCGGTCGACGCCGATCTCGAACGCCGCCTCGCGCAGCGAGCGGCCGTCGCGCTCGGCACGGTGGATGACCTCCCCGAACGTGCGCTTCATGACGCTGCGGAGCATGTCGTTGACGGCCGGCTCCTCCCAGCGGAAGTGCTGCAGGTTCTGCACCCACTCGAAGTAGGAGACGACGACGCCGCCGGCGTTCGCGATCAGGTCGGGGACCACGTAGATGCCGCGCTCGGCGAGGATCTCGTCGGCGGCGAAGGTCGTCGGGTTGTTCGCGCCCTCGACCATCACCCGGCAGGCGAGGATCGGCGCGTTGTCCTCGTGGACCATCCCGCCGAGCGCGGCCGGGAAGAAGACGTCGCAGGGGACCTCGTAGAAGTCGCCGGTCTCGATCTCCTCGGCCTCGGGGAACCCGGTCAGCTTGCCGCCGCCGGCGTGAACGTGCTCGACGAGGCGGTCGGCGTCGATCCCGGCCTCGCTCCGGATCGCCCCGTCCTGGTCGGCGACGGCGACCAGCTTCGCGCCGAGCCCCTGCATCGCCCGCGCGATCCAGGAGCCGACGTTGCCGAAGCCCTGAACGGTGAAGGTCGTCTCCGCCGGGTCGATCCCGAGCCGCGCTGCCGCCTCCTCGAACATGATCACGCAGCCGCGACCGGTCGCCGCCTCGCGCCCGTATGAGCCCTCGAGCGAGATCGGCTTGCCGGTGACGCATGCCGGCGTGTGCCCGTTGAGCTTGCCGTACTCGTCCATCATCCAGGCCATCGTCTGCGCGTTGGTGCCGATGTCGGGCGCCGGGATATCGCGGTTGGGGCCGATCACCTTGTCGATCTTGTCCAGCAGCGAGCGCGCGATCCGCTGCAGCTCCTGCTCCTTCATCCCGCGGGTGTCGACGTTGACGCCGCCCTTGGCGCCGCCGAAGGGGATGCTGGCGACGGCCGTCTTCCAGGTCATCATCGACGCCAGCGCCCGAACCTCGTCGATGTCGACCTCGGGGTGGAAGCGCATCCCGCCCTTGTACGGCCCGCGGGCGCCGTTGTGCTGGATCCGGAACCCGTGGAAGACGTGCATCTCGCCGTCGGAGAGCTTGATCGGGATCTGCACCGCGACCTCCCGGTACGGCTCCCAGAAGATCTGCCGCGCGTCGTCGGCCAGCCCGAGGCTGTCCCAGGCGCGGTCGAAGTGGTGGCGCACCACCTCCAGCTCGGAGACCCGCGCCCGCCTCGTGCGCGGGTCGGCCGGCTCCTTCAACGCCTCGGTTGCCATCGCTCTCCTCCGATCGGACGGCTGCCCTCGGCCATCCTTCCACAGCGGGGCGTGCGGCGGCCTTCCTACAATCGATGTCGCAAGGGGCCATAGCTCAGTTGGCTAGAGCGCCTGCTTTGCAAGCAGGAGGTCGTCGGTTCGAGTCCGACTGGCTCCATCGCATCGGAGCGGGATGAGGGAATGGCCCCGGCAGTGATCGGGATTGGGTGTGCATAGGACCCCTGATCCCGATCACTGGTCGCGGCGTACCCCCGCCGAGCGATCCGTCGGCCACCGCCGTCAGCCTCCACGGGGTGGCGGAGGCGAAGCGGGAGCTCGGGCGCGATCCCAGGGTGCGGGCGGCGGCGCTCGTGCTCGCGGCGATCTCCGGCTGGCTCGACGGGCTCACCTTCGTCGTCCTCGGGAGCGTGTTCGTCTCGGCGGTGACCGGCGATCTCGTCCAGCTCGGCATCACCGTCGCCGACCGCCAGTGGAGCGGGCTGCTGGTGCTCGCCGGGGCGCTCGGCTCGTTCATGGCCGGTACGGTCCTCGCCGTGTTGCTGGCCAACCGCACCGGCGGTCGGGCGTGGCCGGGGCCGGTTCACCGGCCGCTGCTCGTTCATGCCGGCGTGCTGGTCCTCCTCGGGGTGCTCTGGACGGCGATCGCCGACCCGCAGCCGCGCTCCGGCGAGGCGGTGCTGATCGCCGCCGTCGCGGCGCTCGCGGCGGGAGTCCAGGGCGGCGCGTTCCTCGGGCTCGGGATTCGCGGCGCCAACGTCGTCACCGTGACGATGGTGATGATGCTGCTCGTGGCCGGGCTGACTGAGCGTCTTGCCGGCGTCGCCGGGCCGCGCAGCGACCTGCCGCTGTCGGAGCTGGCGCTGATCATCGCCGCCTACTGCGCGAGTGGCTTGATCGTCGCTCTCGCGCTCGGCGCGGAGGCCGGCGTGCTCGCCTGGATCCCTGCCGCGCTCGGCATCGCGGTGCTCGCGATCGTTCCGTTCCGCCCCGCCGCCCCCGCCGCCTGAGCGCTCAGGGCAGGCTCTTGAGGCGCTCGCAGCTTCCGTTCGAGCTGTCGTTACCGCGTCCGCCGTCGCAGAGATCGTCGCCCTCGCCGGCGTCGAACAGGTCGTTGCCGCCGTTGCCGAACGAGCGATCGTCGCCGGAGCTGCCATAGATCGCATCGTTGCCGCCACCGCCGTGGAGCTCGTCGTCACCGGGGCCGCCGACGACCCGCGGCGGGTTGGCGAGCCCGCCGGCCGCCTGGCCGCGGCTGAAGTCGTCGCCGCCGCCGCCGAAGAGCGCGTCCTCGTCGTCGCCGCCGAGCAGCAGGTCCTCGCCCGGCCCGGCGCAGGCGATGTCGTCGCCGCGGTCGCCGTAGAACTTGTCGTCGCCGCCGGCGAGGTTGACGACGTCGCGGCCGCGGGTCCCGAGCACCACGTCCTTGCCGGGGCCGATCGGATCGCCCTTGCCGTTCTCGGTGATCGTCACGGCCTCACCGCGGCAGGTCCGCTTGCCGGCCGACCCGGCGCCGCTGGCGAGCGCGCCGCCGAGCAGGGCCACCGCCAATGCACCGAACGCGATCACGACCACTGCCCTGCTCACCGCTTCGGAGGATCGCGCATCGCGCCGATCAGAGCCAGCGCCACCGCGACGATCACGAACAGGGAGATCGCCGCCACGAGGATCGTCGCGACGTTGAGCTCGGCGCTGGCGAGCGCCACGACCGTCAGCCCGCCGAGGACGATCAGGAAGATGACGCCGCCGGCGAGGATCGAGGTCGGACGGCCCTCCATCGCTCAGGGCGCGGCGACGGCGCCGGGCGTGGCCGGCGAGCCGCTGCCGGTGGGGCGGCGGCGGGCGAGCAGCCAGCCGGCGGCGACGCCGACGGCGAAGCCGCCGACCGGAGCGAGGTAGGCGCCGCCGCCGCTTGCGATGTCGGTCGATGCGAGGCTCCCGACCCCGCCGAGGAGCTGCAGCGCGAACCAGGCGATCGCAAGGACGGGGGCCGGCGCTTCGAGCAGCCCGGCGAACAGCGGCACCACGCTGAGGGTGACGACCCGTCCGCGGGGGCGCAGTACGAGGTAGGCGCCGAGCGCGCCGGAGACGGCGCCGGCGGCGCCGATCAGCGGCCCGGTCGCGTTCGGGTCGACGAAGCCCTGCGCGTAGGCGGCGAGGTAGCCGGCGGCGAGGTAGAGGGCCAGGAAGCGGCGGCCGCCGACGAGCGTCTCGACGGCGCCGCCGAAGATCCACAGGAAGAGCACGTTGACGGCGACGTGGAGGACGTCGGCATGGAGGAAGGTCGACGTCAGCGGCGTCAGCCACCAGGGCGCCTGGTCGAGGTTGTCGGGGATCTCGGTGCCGACCGTGCCGCCGGC
>CAZTGN010000060.1:10252-12098 GCA_964613275.1 uncultured Conexibacter sp.
GCCCTCCGAGCCGATCCCGCACTCGCTGCCGGGATGGGTGAGCCGGAACGGGATCGCGCCGAGCTCGATCGCCGCCTGGTCGCGCTCGGAGACGTGCTCGGCGGCGAGCTGGGGGGAGGTGGCGTCGGTCCCCGGTAGCGTCAGCTGCCAGCCGAGGAGGAGCATGTTGAGCACGATCAGGGCGATCGTGACCCGCGGGGCCGGGCCCGAGGTGAGGCTGTCCTTGAGCGGGATCAAGCTCCCACAGGTTGGCCGATCGGGCCGGTCCGGGCGCTCAGGCGGAGGCCGCCAGCGCCTCGCGCGCGCTCTCGTCGGCGTGGTAGCTCGAGCGGACCAGGGGCCCGGCGGCGACCGACTCGAACCCGAGCTCACGCGCGGCGGCGGCGAGGGCGTCGAACTCCTCCGGCTTCCAGTAGCGGACGACCGGCAGGTGGCGCTCGGTCGGGCGCAGGTACTGCCCGACGGTCAGCACCTGGACGCGGTGCTCGCGGAGGACGGCGAAGACGTCGACGAGCTCGTCGAAGCTCTCGCCGAGCCCGACCATCAGCCCCGACTTGGTGATCACCCCGTCGCCGCCCATCTCCTTCGCCAGCCTCAGCACGCGCGTCGAGCGCTCGAACCGTGAGCCGCGCCGGGCGACCGGGTAGAGCCGCGGCACGACCTCGACGTTGTGGTTGAAGACGTCCGGCCGCTCGGCGATCACCTTCGCCAGCGGCATCTCCTGGCCGCGGAAGTCGGGCGTCAGGACCTCGACCCGGCAGTCCGGGGCCTGGGCGCGGATCGAGCGGATGACGCCGACGAAGGCGCTCGCGCCGTAGTCGGGGAGATCGTCGCGGTCGACCGAGGTCACGACCGCATGCCGCAGGCCCATCCGCGCCACCGACCGCGCGACCCGGGCCGGCTCGAGCGGGTCGTTCCAGGTCGGCTTGCCGGTGTTGACGTTGCAGAACCCGCAGCGGCGGGTACAGGTGTCGCCGAGGATCATGAACGTCGCGGTGCCGCGCTCCCAGCACTCGCCGACGTTGGGACAGTTCGCCTCCGCGCAGACGGTGTGCAGGCCCTCGGCCTCGATCTGCGACCTGAGCTCGCGGTATCGGGGTCCGCCCGGAGCGGGCACCTTGAGCCAGCGCGGCTTGCGCTCGCGGAAGGGGAGCCCCCGGACCTTCTCGACCGCGATGCCGCCCGGCCGGGCCCGCGAGCGGGTCCTGTGCTCGCGGGCGGGCGGGTCGACCGCGGCGGAGGATGCGACCGGCGGTGGCGTGCTCACGCCGCCAACGTTAGCGGCCGCCCGGCAGGTGCCGATGCCGGCCGGCGCTCAGCCGGGCAGCTCGACCACCGAGAGCAGGTACTCCGGCTCGAGCAGCAGCGTCCCGTCGGTCGCGAGGTTCTCGGCCGCGGTCAGCTCGGCGATCTGCTCCCGCAGCTCCTCCCAGCGCCCCTCCGGCTCGAGTGCCTCCTTGGCGAGGACCATCGGGCCGAGCCACCGCTCGTCATCGGCGAGCTGCTCCTCCACCGAGGAGCTCTCGATGGCGATCCGCTCTCGCGTGCAGGTGATGATGGCGCCGACGTCCGCGAAGAGCGCGCGGACGTGGTCCTCCACCCCCCAGAGGATCGGCGGTTGAAAGCCGTCGGGGGGCGGCGGCAGGTGCTGGGCGAGGATCGTGAAGAGCCGGCCGATCGTCCCCTCCGGCGTCCAGGCCGTGATCCCGATCCGGCCGCCCGGACGGCAGACCCGGACGAGCTCGCGCGCCGCCCGCTGCTGGCTCGGCGCGAACATCACCCCGTACATCGACATCACCGCGTCGAAGGAGTCGTCGTCGTAGGGGAGCGCCTCGGCGTCACCCTC
>CAZTGN010000061.1:0-11993 GCA_964613275.1 uncultured Conexibacter sp.
GCTCGGGCGCGACGCCCTCGCGGATCGCAATTCCGTCGAGGTCGGCGATCAGCCTGCGGCGAGGGCTTCGGCCGCGATCGCGGCCGCCTCGCTCGGGCTGCGGCCGTCGCGCACGCCCTTCGCCTCGAGCGCCTGCTTCTTCGCCTCGGCCGTGCCGGAGGAGCCGGAGATGATCGCGCCGGCATGACCCATCTGCTTGCCCGGGGGCGCCGTGAAGCCGGCGATGTAGGCGACGACGGGCTTGGTCACGTGCTCGGCTATGTAGTCGGCGGCCCGCTCCTCGGCATCGCCCCCGATCTCGCCGACGAGCACGATCATCTCGGTCTCGGGATCGTTCTCGTAGAGCTCGAGGACGTCGATGAAGTCGGAGCCGATGATCGGGTCGCCGCCGATGCCGACGATCGAGGAGTTGCCCACCCCCGCCTGCTTGAGCTCGTTGCCGATCTGGTAGGTCAGCGTCCCCGACTTCGAGACGACGCCGATCGAGCCGGGGGCGAAGAACTGGGCGGGGATGATCCCGACGTTGGCCTTCCCCGGCGAGAGGACGCCGGGGCAGTTGGGCCCGATCAGCCGCACGCCGGCCTCCCGCGCCCGCCAGTAGGTCGGCAGCATGTCGTGGACGGGGATGCCCTCGGTGATCGCGATCACGGTGCCGATCCCGGCGTCGATCGCCTCGTTGATCGAGGCGGCAGCGAAGCGGGCCGGGACGAAGACCATCGAGGTGTTGGCGCCGGCCTCGACGACAGCGTCGGCGACGGTGTCGAAGACCGGGACGCCCTCGACATCCTGCCCGCCCTTGCCCGGCGTCACCCCGGCGACCAGGTCGGTCCCGTAGTCGCGGTTGCGGAGCCCGTGGAAGGTGCCCTCGCGTCCGGTCAGCCCGCTGACGACGAGCTTCGTGTCGGCGTCGACGATGATGCTCATCGGAGCACGCCCGCCTGCGGCCCGCTGCGGCAGACAGCCGCTCGCTTCGCTCGCTCACAGCCGACAGCGGCCTGCCACCAAGCTGTCGGTTGTCCGCTGGCCGCTGGCCGCCGCTCAGCCATTCGCCAGCTTCACCACCTGCTCGGCCGCGCCGAGCATCGTCTCCGCGTTGTGCAGGCCCGCGAGGTCGGCCTCGGCGAGCAGCCGCAGCCCCTCCTCGGAGTTGGTGCCGTCGAGGCGGACGACGAGCGGCACGTCCATGTCGACCCGGCCGTAGGCCTCGATGATCCCCTTCGCGACCTCGTCGCAGCGGGTGATGCCGCCGAAGATGTTGAAGAGGACTGCCGTCACCTTCGGGTCGGAGGTGATCACCTCGAGCGCGTCGACGATCGCATCGGCCTTCGACCCGCCGCCGGCGTCGAGGAAGTTCGCGGGGTCGCCGCCGGCGTTGGCGACGACGTCGAGCGTCGACATGCAGAGCCCGGCGCCGTTGCCGAGGATGCCGACGTTGCCGTCGAGCTTCACGTAGGTCAGGCCCTTCTCCTTCGCGAGCCGCTCCTGCGGGTCCTCGGGCTCTTCCTCGATCGCCGCCAGCTCCTCGTGGCGGAACAGCGCGGCGCCGTCGATCGTCACCTTCGCGTCGAGCGCGACCACCTCGCGGTCGGCGGTCACGATCAGCGGGTTGACCTCGATCAGCGTCGCGTCGTTGTCGTTGAAGGCTTCGTAGAGGGCGACGAGGATCCCGGCCACCCCGTCGACCACGTCCTCGTCGATCCCGGCGTCGATCGCGATCGCCCGCGCCACGTCGAGCGACAGCCCGTCGCGCGGGTGGACGTGGCGGCGGACGAGGGCGTCGGGGTCGGTCTCGGCGATCTCCTCGACGTTCATTCCGCCCATCCGCGAGAGGATCACCAGCGGCTTCTTCGCGGAGCGGTCGAGGATGATCGAGGCGTAGTACTCGGCGTCGATCTCCGATGCCTGCTCGACCCAGACGCGGTGGACGCGGAACGGCCCCTCGCCGCGCGGTCCGCGGATGTCCATGCCGAGGATCGCATCCGCGTGGGCACGCGCTTCGGCGCCGTCCTTGGCGACCTTGATCCCGCCCGCCTTGCCGCGGCCGCCGATCAGGACCTGGGCCTTGATCACGCACGGGAAGCCGATCCGCTCCGCCGCCGCGACCGCATCCCCGACCGAGTCGGCGGGCTCGCCCCGGGGCACGGCCACACCGGCACGCGCAAAGAGCTGCTTTCCCTGGTATTCGAGGAGATCCATCGCGATCGGCATCGGCTGCCGGTCGGCAGCCGGGGAACCCTATCCGACCCCGTGAGGCCGTGTGATCCGCGCGGCCGTGATCCGCGACGCCGTGAAAGGCGATTTGATTACGGATCATGAACCGGGGTAATGGCAATCCCAGGACAGAGGTATGAGCATCGACACGGAGCTGGTCCCGAAGGAAAGGAATGAAGGCCGAATGAGCACTTGGACTTTCATCACCAACCACGCCCGGGTGATGATGGTGATCACCCAGGATCCGACCGTCCGCCTGCGCGACATCGCCTCCGCGCTCGACATCACCGAGCGCGCGGCCCAGCGGATCGTCACCGAGCTGGTCGACGAGGGCTACCTGAGCCGCAAGCGCGAGGGCCGGCGGAACACCTACACCGTGCACCCGCACAAGCGGCTCCGCGCCGCGCCGGCGAGCAGCACCGAGATCGGCGAGTTCATCGACCTCCTGCTGGCCAAGAACGGCAAGGCGCTGCGGCTGGTGAGCTGACCCCGGCGCCACGCCGCGGGGCGCGGACGGCGCGGGATGCGATAATCCCGCGCCGTCATGCCCCTACCGAAGCGCAGCGAGATCGAGTGGGTGACCGTCGACTGCTACGGGACGCTCATCGACTGGGACAAGGGAATCTCCGAGGCCTTCAGCAGGGAGGCCTCCGAGGACGGGCTGACGCTCGACGTCAAGGCCCTGTTGGCGCGGTTCTACGAGATCCAGTACGAGGTCATGGCGGGCTCCTACGAGCTCTACGCCGAGGTGCTGCGCCGAGCCGCCGTCAAGGCCGCCAGCGAGGTCGGCTGGACCCTCGAGCCGTCGCGGGCGCAGTTCCTGCCCGACTCGATCGGGGAGTGGCAGCCGTTCCGCGAGGCGAACGCGGCCATGGACCGGCTCGGCGAGAAGTACTCCCTCGGCATCATCTCCAACATCGACGACAAGCTGCTCGGGATCTCGCGCCGCCACCTGCGCACCGATCTCGACCTCGTCGTCACCGCCCAGCAGGTCCGCAGCTACAAGCCCGAGCCCGCCCATTTCAAGGAGTGCGCACGGCGGATCGGCAGGAAGAAGGGCTGGGTCCACATCACCAGCGGCCACTACACCGACGTCGAGCCGCTCGTGAAGATGCGGGTGCCGGTGATCTGGATCAACCGCCGCGGCGAGAAGCTCGACAGCAGCGCGAAGCGGCCGACGGTGGAGGTCAAGAACCTCCGCGACGCCGCCAAGAAGCTGGGCTGCTGAGGCCCTGGCTCGAGGCCGGGCCCTCGGCCGACGGCGAGGATCGCGCCGACATCGACCATCTGACCGGGATCGAGCATGGGAACGCTTGAGACGCCGCTGCGCCTGCTCCTCCCCGAGCCGGGGGCGATCTCCGTCGGGGGGCTGCTCGCGGGCTTCGACCCGGCCGCCGCGGCGCCCACCGGCCGGCCGCACGTCTACACCAACTTCGCCCTGACCGTCGACGGCCGGGCGACGATCGACGGCCGCTCCGGCACGATCGGCTCCGCCGCCGACACGGCGCTGCTCGTCGGCCTGCGGATGCGGGCCGATGCGGTGATGATCGGCGCCGGGACGCTCCGCGCCGAGGGCTACGGAAGGCTCATCCGCGACCCCGACAAACGGGCGCAGCGCGAGCGCGACGGGCTCGCCCCCGAGCCGCTGCTGGTGATCGTCAGCGAACGGCTCGCGATTCCCTGGACCGCGCCGCTGTTCACCGAGGGCGCCGGGCGCGTGGTGATCTTCACCGCCGCCGAGGACGAGGCGCCGGAGACGACGACGCAGGTCGACGTGATCCGCCACCCCGGCGGCGTGAACCTCGCCACGATGCTCGCCACCCTCCGCGCCGATCGCGGCGTCCGGGCCCTGCTCTGCGAGGGCGGACCGACCCTCCACGGCGCCCTGCTCGCCGCCGGCCTCGTCGACGAGCTCTTCGTCACCCGGGCCCCGCGGATCGCCGGTGGCCCCGGACCCGGGCTCTTCAGCGGCCTCGAGCCCGGGGTTCGCGACCTCGATCTCGTCTGGCTCTGCGAATCGGACGGCGAGCTCTACGCCCGCTACCGCCTGCCGCCGGGCGGCTGAGACACCGCGGCCGGACGGGGTCAATCAGCCGGCGCTGCGCTCGTGGGCCTCGTCGGCGAGGACGAGGCCGTGATCGACCGCCTCGAGGATCGTCTTCAGCTCCTCCTCGGTGACGATCAACGGCGGCGCGATGAACAGCGACGTCTGCTCGCCGCTGGTCGCGACGAGGACGCCGGCCTCGAGGATGCGGGCGGCGATGCGCGAGGCGAGCGGATCGGGGTCGCGTCCGTCCCACTCGCGCCAGTCGGGACCGTGCAGCTCGATCGTCCAGTGCAGGCCGCGGCCGTCGATCCGGGCGACCCCCGGGTGGGCCTCGGCCAGGCGCCTCATCTCGCTCGCCATCAGATCGTCGAACCCGGCGGCCCGCTCGGCGAGGCGCTCGCGGGCGGAGACGCGCACGTGGGCCTCGGTCGCCGCCACCTGGATCGGGTGGGCGCGGTAGCTGCTGTAGGACTGCCAGCCGCCGTCCTCGAGCCGCTCGACGAGGTCCTTCGAGAGCACCGCCGCTCCGGCCGGAGCGCCGCCGGCGGCAAGGCCCTTGCCCATCGTCACGACGTCGGGCCGGCTCTCGCCCGCCTGGAACTGGAACCAGTGGCCCATCCGGCCGAACCCGGAGACGGTCTCGTCGGCGATCCACAGCGTCCCGGCGTCGCGCGCGATCGCCGCGAGCCGATCCTGATACCAGGGCTGGTGGTAGATGCCGCCCTGGCTGTAGTCGATCAGCGCCGCGGCGGCCTTCGCGAGCCCCGGCGCAGCCGCGTCGAGCGCCGCCACGTCGGCGTCGCGGTCGGGCTCGACGCCGACGATCCGGGCACCCCGCGGCGCCGGCAGCTCGATGACATCGGCGAGCCGCGGCGCCGCCATCACCCGCTCGCGGTAGGAGACGCCACCGTGCCAGTGCGGCTGGATCGTCAGCTCGCGGGCGTAGCCGACGCCGCCGTGGTAGGCGCGCTCGCGGGTCGCGAGGGGGGAGCGCCCGGTCAGCGCCTGGGCGAGGGCGAGGATGACGTCGTTCGCCTCGCCGGCGCTGATGAAGAAGCGGACCGCGCCGACCCAGTCCTCGCCGGCGAACGCGGTGTCCAGCAGCGCCTCCGCGGCGCTCTCACGGGGCCCCCAGCGCATTCCCTCGTTCAGGGCCGGAGCCTCGGCGGCGGTCCGCACCGCCGCGACGATCTCGGGGTGCGCGTGACCTAGCGGGGCGGCGGTGTTGGTGCCGTCGATGACGCGGCGGCCGTCGTCGAGGGTCAGCCACATGCCCTCGCCGTGGACGACGAGCGGCTGCGATCCGGCGGTCAGCGAGGTCGAGAGGAGCCGTGGCGCCGCCATGGCTACTTGCGGACCTCGCCGCCGAAGCCCCAGTTCGCCGGCGCCACGCCCTCGACGACGACCCAGGTCTCGTCGCGGACCTCCTCCCCGAAAACCTCGCAGAGGGCGTCGGTGAGGCCGGCGATCAGCCTCTCGGTCTTGTCGGGATCGGCGAACCTGCCCTCGAAGGCCTTCACCTCGATCAACGGCATCTGTCCCACCTCCAGTGTGGAATCCTCGTCGTGGTCGAATCTCGGGACGAAGCGGAGAAGTCGGAAGCGGGCCGGTGAGCGGCGGCGAGGAACCCGCGCGGGGCCCGGTCGCGTGCCTGGTGCTGGCGGCGGGCGCGGGACGCCGCTTCGGCCCGGGCGGGCCGAAGCAGCTCGCGCTGCTCGACGGCCGGCCGCTGCTCGAGCACGTCCTTGCCGCGGCGGGCGCGTCCGCCGTCGATCGGGTCGCCGTCGTGCTCGGCGACCGGGCGGGCCCGATCCTCGACCGGCTCGATACGCACGGCGCCACCGCGCTCGTCTGCGACTCCTGGCGGCAGGGCATGTCGGCGGCCCTCAGGGAGGGGGTGGCGGCCGTCGGCGACTGCGCCGCGGCGGTCATCATGCTCGGCGACCAGCCGCTGATCACCGCCGCCGCCGTCGATCGGGTCCTCGCCGCACGCCGGATCGGGACGGTTGCGACCCGGGCGAGCTACGGCGGGCACCCCGGGCACCCGGTGGTTCTGGAGCGACGTCTCTTCGCGGCGATCGGCGGCCTGGCGGGCGACGCCGGCGCGCGGTCGCTGCTCGGCTCCGGACGGGTGGGCACGGTGCCGTGCGACGACGTCGCCGACCCGCTCGACGTCGACTCGCCGGCCGATCTCCGCCTCGCCGAGCAAGCCCTGGCTCACTGACGGCTCACGCCGAGAGCCCGAGCAGCCGGGCGGGGTTCGCCTTCGTCATCAGCTCGAGCTGGTCGTAGTCGGCGCCGAGGTCGAGCAGCGTCGTCAGGAGCATCCGCATCCCCTCCGGGTGCGGGGCCGCCGACGCCTGCCCGAGGTCGGAGCTGAAGATCAGGTTCTCGCCGCCGATCTCCTCGATCCACCCGGCGAGCTCGGTCGGGTTCTGCTCGTAGAAGATCGGCGAGACGCAGGAGACCGCCACGTACTCGAGCACCGCGCCGCCCGCGATCAGCTCCTTCTGCTCGTCGAGGGAGAACTTCGTCAGCGCCCAGTTGGCATGGGTGACGAGGAACTTCTCGACCCCGCGCGCGTTCGCCTCCCTCTGCAGCGCCTTGGTCTCCTCGAGGCTCAGGTGCCCGGTCGCCAGGCACGCGTCCGCCTCCGCGACCAGCTCGCAGATCACGCCGGCCTCGGGCTTGAGGTTGCCGCGCTCGTCGAACACGGTCACGCCGTCGCCGGCGAGCTGCTTCTGGCGCCGCCCGAGCTGCGGGTAGTCGGGGGTGTCGAAGAACTCGGCATGGTGCTTGGAGTGGTTGCTCGGCATCCAGACGACGCTCGCGCCGTAGTGCAGCGCCGACTGGACCACGTGCGGGTTCAGACCGCCGACCGACCGGTTGAGGACGACGCCGGCGAACGCCTCCACATGCGGGTACTGCTTGTTGACGTGGTAGGCGCGCCCGGTCGTCGAGCTGTCGTGGTCTTTGAGCACGAAGCCGCGCATGCCGAAGTCCATCGCGTGGCCGGCGAGGTCGGAGTCGTCGATCGGCCGCCGGAACAGCGCCGGATGGGTGTGGGCGTGCATGTCGATCGCATCGACCAGCAGCTTCAGATCACGTCTCATCGCTCCTCCAGGGACGACGTCGATGGCCGCCCGATCCTATCAGTGATATTCACGATGCGGTTTTCTCTCTCACTATGTGGATCTGCTCCCGGACCGGCTCTCGCCGGCGTGGATCGGCCCGCTGGTCCGCGCCAGCGGCTCGCCGCCGCGCCCGGTCCGGGACGCGACGATCTCGGCCAGGATCGACACCGCGGTCTCCTCCGGAGTCCGCGCTCCGAGATCGAGCCCGCAGGGTGCGTGCAGACGCACCAGCGCCTCATCCCGAACCCCGGCGGCACGCAGCCGCTCGATCCGCATCGCCTGGGTCCGGCGGCTGCCGAGCGCGCCGACGTAGCCGGCTCCGCTGCGCAGCGCCTCGGTCAGTGCCGGCTCGTCGAACTTCGGATCGTGGGTGAAGACGAGAACCGCATCCCTGGGTCCGAGCTCGCGGCGGGCCAGGTCGCGGGCGGGCCAATCGACGACCACCTCGGCGACGTCGGCGAATCGCCGGCCTTCGGCGAACGCCGATCGGGCGTCGCAGATCGTCACCCGGTAGCCGATCTCGGCGGCGAGCCGGGCGAGGGCGATGGAGTAGTCGATCGCGCCGTAGACCACCATCGCGGGAGGCGTCTGAAACGCCTGGACGTACACCTCGATCCCGTCGCCCATCACCTCGCCGCCGGATCCGTAGGCGCGGATCCGCGAGATGCCCTCGTCGACGAGCCCGCCCGCCTCCCGCTCGACGTTGCGGTCGAGCAGGTCGATCCCGAGGCTGCCGACGGTGCCGGCGGCGACGACGGCGAGCTTCGCTCCCGCCCCCTGACCGCTCATCAGGGTCGCCAGCGCCACCGGCTCGCCGGCCGCCCGGGCCGCGGTTGCGGCCCGCAGCGCCGGCAGGTCATCCGATCGCAGCTCGTGGACGAACACGCTGACGGTGCCCCCGCACATCAGGCCGACCTCGAACGCCTGCTCGTCGCTGACCCCGTAGCGCACGAGCCTCGGCGCACCGCCCGCGAGCACGGCCTCGGCCTCGATCGCAAGCGCGCTCTCGACGCAGCCGCCGGTGACGGTGCCTTCGACCCGCCCCGTGTCGTCGATCATCATCTCCGCGCCCGGGTCGAACGGGGCCGAGCCGATCCGCTCGACGAGCGTGGCGGCGACCACGCGGCGCCCCTCGGCGAGCCAGTCACAGGCCACCGCAGCGGCGGCAGTGACGGTCGTCACCGTGCCCCCAGACGCATCGCGGCCAACCCGCCCCGCGGCGGATCCTCGTCGCGCAAGGGCTCATCCGGCTCGCCCCGAATCGTGGTGTCGAGGCGGATCGGCTCCACGTTCAGACCGGGGAGGTCACCGCAGCGCCCCTCGATCGCGCGCAGGACCCGGCGCTCGTCGCTCATCGCACGGCGAGCTGCTCCGTCGCCGTCTTCAGGCTCTCCTCGCGCACGGCCTCCAGCAGCCGCGACTTGTATTCGAAGAACTCGGGCGTCGTCAGGATCTCGAACGTGCGCGGCCGCTCGACGCCGACCCTGATGTCCTCCTTGATCTTGCCGGGGCGCGCCGTCATCACCAGCACCCGATCGGAGAGGAAGACCGCCTCGTCGATGTCGTGGGTGACGAACATCACCGTCAACCGGTGCTCCTCCCAGATCCGGGTCAACAGCTCCTGCATGAGCTGCCGGGTCTGCGCATCGAGCGCGCCGAACGGCTCGTCCATCAGCAGCACCTGCGGCTTGTAGGAGAGCGCCCGGGCGATCGCGATCCGCTGTCTCATCCCGCCCGAGAGCTGACTCGGATAGGCGTCGGCAAACCCCTCGAGGCCGACCAGCTCGAGGTGCTCGCGGGCGATGTCGACGCGCTCGCTCTTCGAGCCGTGCAGCGCGAACTCGACGTTCTTCTGCGCGGTCATCCACGGAAACAGCGTGTAGGACTGGAAGACGACGCCGCGGTCGCGCCCCGGCCCGTGGACAGGCTCGCCGTCGACGAGCACCTCGCCCTCGCTCTCCTCCTCGAGCCCGGCGATGATCGACAGCAGCGTCGACTTGCCGCAGCCGCTCGTCCCGATCACGGTGACGAACTCCTTCTCGGCGATCTCGAAGTCGGCTCCGTCGAGGGCGACGACCTCGCCCGCCCGGCCGTCGAAGACCTTGCGGACGCCGTGTACCGAGAGCTTCGCGTCGCCGCTCATTCCGCCCACCTGAAGATCCGCTTGCCGGTGTACTTCATGATCTGGTCCATGATCAGGCCGAGCAGGCCGATGACCAGGATCCCGACGAAGATCGTGTCGGTCTGGAAGTAGCGCTGGGCGACGATGATCCGGTGCCCGAGGCCGTCGGATGCGGCGACGAGCTCGGCGATCACGAGCCAGGTCCAGGCCCAGCCGAGCGTGATCCGCAGCGTGTCCCAGATCGCCGGCGCCGCGGCCGGCAGGACCACCTTCCGCAGCACCGAGTGGTCGCGCATCCCGAGCGTGTGGCTGATGTCGACGTACTCGCGTGGGACGCGCTTGACGTTGTCCATGACCAGCAGCACCTGCTGGAAGAAGGTGCCGATGAAGATGATCAGCCACTTCTGGCTCTCGTCGACGCCGACCCAGACGATCGTCAGCGGCAGGAAGGCGACGGCCGGCATGTAGCGGATGAAGTCCACGGGCGGCTCGATCGCCGCCTCGGCGAGCCGGTAGGTGCCGATCGCGATCCCGATCGGCAATGCGATCGCGGTCGAGATCGCGAACCCGATCGTGATCCGGACGAAGCTCACCTTGGTGTCGTCCCAGAGGGTCCCGTCCTCGACCAGCTCGACGCCCCGGCTCCAGACGTCGGCCGGGCTCGGCAGGAAGATGTCCTTGGCGAGGTCGATCTCGGCCGCGATCCACCAGGCGAAGAACAGCGCCGCGAACGAGAGCAGCGCGATGATCATGTACGTCCGCGGCTCGATCGGGTCGAAGATCCCGGCGAGCTTGCGGCGCCGCTTCTTGGCAGGCCGGCCGGCCGGGGCCCGCTGGGGGGCCCCGGCCTCCGGTGTCTTGCCGATCGTCTCCGCCATCGGCTCCTACTCCGAGGACTCGAGCGCCTCCGCGCCGAGCTCGGTGTTCAGGTAGTCGTTGACGTCGGGGATCTCCTTGATCTGCCCCTGGTCGAGCATGATCTGGGCGATGTCGCCCCAGAGCGTCTCGTAGTCGCTCTCGAGGAAGGCCTGCGACTCCTGCAGGTCGAACAGCTTGACGCCCTCGAAGCTCGGGCCCAGCGCGTCGGGCTTCTCGCCGACCGCCTTGGCGATGATCGCCTGCGCCTCGTCGGGGTTCGAGTTGTAGAAATCGACCGCCTCGTCCCAGGCCTTCATCACGCCGATCACCGCGTCGGGGTTCGACTCGACGAAGTCGGGGGTGAACGCGAGCGCATCCGAGATCAGCCCCGGCCGCTCCTCGGCCGTGTAGATGATCTTGCAGTTGTCGCCCTCCTCGATGGCGGCCTGCAGGTATGGCTCGTAGGTGACCGCGACGTCGACGCGACCGGCGACCGCCGCCGTGCCGGCGTCCGCGGCCGGGATCGGCGAGTAGTCGATCGTGTCGAAGTCGATGCCGGCCTCGTTCAACGCGTACCGGAAGAGCACGTCGGAGACCGAGAACTCCTCGAACGCGACGCTCGCGCCCTCGAGGTCGTCGATCGACTTGATCTGCGGGTTGCAGGAGACGATCGCGTCGGCGCTCAGCGAGAAGTCCTCCATCAGCGTGATCTCGTAATCGATGCCGAGATCGGCGAGGCGGATGTACGTGTTGTTCGCGTTGCTCGCCGCCTGGAACTTGCCGCTCGCGAACCCGGACTCGAGGTCCTGGTCGGTCGAGAAGTTGACCATCTCGATGTCGACCCCGTTGTCGAGGTCGAAACCCTGATCGTCGGCGACCCAGAGCGGCCCGTAGCCGATCCACGGCTGCGTCCCGATCGCCACCTCGGTCGGCGCGCCGTCCGCCGACGTGCCGTCGGTGGAGTCGTCGCCGCCGCAGGCCGCGAGCAACGCCGCCAGCAGCACGGCCAGCACGCCGGCTCCGATGGCCCTCGTCCCTTTCACCTTGATCCCCATGGGGTTCCCTTTCCTTGACTTGGACTGGTCATGGTCTGTACTTGATCCAGGTCGTCTTCAAGCCGGTGTACTCGTCGATCGCGTGCAGCGAGAGGTCGCGGCCGAAGCCCGAGCCCTTGAAGCCGCCGAAGGGGCGCCCGACTCGAACGCTTCGCGAGCGGAGCGGACCGCGCGGTCGACGTCCGCGGCGTCGCCGGCGGCCACCTCCGCCAGGGCCTCGCCGGTCGCCGGGTTGACGGACGTGAACGTCGCGCCCGACGCGGCGACGACGCGCCCGCCGCCGACGGCCGCGCCGGCGCCGGGCTCGAGCGCGGCGGCGAGCGACTGCCACTCCGCGTGGGTGTGTGTCGCCGTGGCCATCTCGGTCTCCCCGTCAGCCTCCGCTCAGTCGCATGGCTGCGGCCAGCCTAGCGCGGTTCTCACGTTGCAGGAAGTACATCTCACATCGTGAGTAACCATCAGACGAGCCTCCCGATCACGAAGCCCGCCACCAGCCCGAGCGCGAGCAGGCCCGCGGGCCGTACCCATGCCGGCACCGGGTCGAACGGCTCGACCGCGCGCGGCGG
>CAZTGN010000062.1:0-11961 GCA_964613275.1 uncultured Conexibacter sp.
CGATGATCGTCCTCGTGATCGCGGGATTCGGGCTCAAGCGCACCGGGCATGCCGAGCGGATCGGCCGGCCCACGGCCGCCGCGCCGGCTCCGCCGGCCGCATCCCGCGATCGCGAGCGGCCCCGGCGCAACCGCCGGCGCTGAGCGGGCCGGGCGCGCGGCGGGCCGGACCCGGGGACGGCCCGCAGCCGTGAGCCCGGGCCTCCGCCGCGGCCCCGACGCGATCAGCCCGACCGCCCACTACACGGGGCAGGTCTGGGTCCGAAACGGGCTCTCGGCTCCCGAGCTGGGAACGTGGCAGGGACGGCTGTTCGTCGACGCGCTGCGCCCGACGATGACGCTGAGCCGGGCCCTCGGGGGCCCGACGCTCGAAGGGCTCCTGATCGCCCGCCACCGGATCATCGACGCCGAGCTCGAGCGCTCGGTCGAGGCCGGCGAGACCGGACAGGTGATCGAGGCGGCCTGCGGGATGTCGCCGCGCGGCTGGCGCTTCGCGGCGCGCTGGGGCGATCGCCTCACCTACGTCGAGGCGGACCTGCCGGCCATGGCCCGCCGCAAGCGCGAGGCGCTCGCGCGGATCGGGCCGCTGCCGGCGCACCATCGGGTCGCCGAGCTCGACGTCCGCCGCGACTCGGGGCCGGGGAGCCTCGCGGCGCTCGCGGCGGAGCTCGATCCCGCGGTCGGCACGGCGATCGTCACCGAGGGGCTCCTCAGCTACCTCGGCGACGCCGACGTCCTCGCGCTCTGGCACCGTCTCGCCCTCGTCCTGCGCCGGTTCCCGACCGGCCTCTACCTCTCCGACCTGCGGCTCGCCGGCACCGGTGCCGACCCGGTCGAGGGGATCTTCAACCTGGCGCTCGCGGCCTTCGTGCGCGGCGGCGTCCACTCGCACTTCCGGGACGAGGAGGATGCCGTCCGCCGACTGGCCGACGCCGGCTTCGCCCGCGCCCGGCTCCACGACGGCGGCACCCACCCGGCGGCCGGGGGCCGCGGCGACCCCGGCGCGGCGCTGATCCGCGTCGTCGAGGCGCGCCTGCGATGACGGCTCCGCTCTTCGAGCTCGACCGGGTATCGCTGCAACGGGGCGGCGAGCCGGTCCTCGACGGGTTGACGGCCGAGCTGCGGGAGGGCGTCAACGCCATCGTCGGCCCGTCCGGGTCGGGGAAGTCGACGCTGCTGCGCCTGCTCGATCGGCTCTCCGATCCCGACTCCGGCTCGGTCCGGCTGCGCGGGACCGACACCCGCGAGATCGACCCGTTGCGGCTCCGCCGCGAGGTCGCGCTCGTGCCGCAGCTGCCGGCGCTGCTCGACGGAACCGTCGCCGCCAACATCCGCTTCGCCGCGGGTCTCGCGGGCCGCGAGCCCGACGTCGAGCGGCTGCTCGGGCTCGCCGGCCTCGACGCGTCGTTCGCCGACCGCGACGTCGACCGCCTCTCGGTCGGCGAGCAGCAGCGGGCGATGATCGCCCGCGCGCTCGCGTCCGAGCCGAACGTGCTCCTGCTCGACGAGCCGACCTCGGCGCTGGACGAGGAGGCGCGTGACTCGATCGAGCGCACGGTCGCCGATCTCGGGCGCCGCCTCGGCGTCTCGGTCGTGATCGTCACCCACGACCCGGACCAGGCACGCCGCCTTGCCGGGTGGGTCGTCAGCGTCGACCGCGGTCGCGCCGTCCGCCAGGGCTCCGCCGCCGAGGTGCTGGGATGAGCGGCGGGGCGATCGACGTCAGCCTCGGCGAGGTCGCCGCGGCGCTCGTCCTCGTCGCGATCGCCGCCGCGATCTCGCGCTGGCGCCGGGCCGGGCTCGAGGCCGACATCGGGATCGCGGTCGTCCGCAGCTTCATCCAGCTCACCGCGATCGGGTTCGTGATCACCGCGATCTTCGACACCGACAGCCTGCTCCTCGTCCTCGCGCTGCTGGTGGTGATGGTCGCCTTCGGCGCCTTCACCGCCCGGAGCCGCGCCCGGCACGTGCCCGGCTCGCTCGGACCGCTCGTGATCGCCCTCGCCCTCTCGGCGGCGGCGACGCTCGGGCTCGTGCTGGCGCTCGGGATCTTCCCGGCCGAGCCGCGCTACCTGGTCCCCGTCGGCGGCATGGTGATCGGGAACGCGATGACCGCCTCCGCGGTCGCCCTGAACCGGCTCGGCGACGAGATGGCCTCGGCCGCGGCCCGGATCGAGGCGACGCTGGCGCTCGGGGCGACGGCCCGGGTGGCGGCGGAGCCGATCGTCCGCGGGGCGCTGCGGTCGGGGACGATCGCCCTCATCGACTCGACGAAGACGACCGGCCTGATCTTCTTTCCGGGCACGATGGTCGGGATGCTGCTCGCCGGCGCCGACCCGACCGACGCCGTGCGGCTCCAGCTCATCCTCCTCTACGTGCTGGTCGGCGCGGTCGCGATCTCGGCCCTCGTCGCGACCACGCTCGCCTACCGCGGCTTCTTCACCCCCGACCACCAGCTCCGCGACCCGGTCCGCAGGCCGGCGGACGACCCGGCGTAGACCGCGCCGCGGGGAACGAGGATCATCTAGCCTCCCCCAAGCGGCATGGGGTCTCGAACGAGAAGCCGGATCCGGCGCTGGCCGGCGCTGCTGGCGCTCGCCGCGACGGGCTTCGCCCTCTCCGGCTGCGCGTTCCAACGCCCCGAGGATCCCGTCGTCCTGACCGGCTCGGAGCTCCCGCGCCTGGTCGGGGCGCCGCCGGGGAAGATCCTCGCCTACCGCTACTTCCAGGAGGGGTGGCAGCAGGTCCCCGTCCAGGTGGACGAGCGCGCGATGATCGACCTCGGGACGGTCTACGACGACGCTCCGAACGGCGTCCAGGTCCTGACCTACACCGATCCCGGCACGTTCGCCGGCGCCGACCCCGATCCGACCCTGGACGGCAACGACGAGGTTGCCCTGATGGGCATCGATTCCTGGATCAGGGCGCCGGCCGGCTCCCATCCCCCGAACGTGGCGGCGGGCTCGGGCGAGGAGCTCCGGATCCACAACGCCAACGGCGAGGCGGTCGATACGTTCGTCTATCTCTACAGGCAGACCGGCAACCTCGATCCCGGCGCCGGCCGCAGCTACGTCGACTACGACTTCGACCTCCTCTCCGGCGACTACAGGGGCACCTACCGCCTCGACGACGGCCCGAACCCCGAGGACTCGACGGTGACGACGAGCTTCTACTCGCGCCACTTCTCCGACCGCTGGGCCGGTGACGGGCTGCGGGTGACGAGCCCCGGGGCGAGCGGGGTCGACATCCTCGATCGTCACAAGAACCTGTTCGGTCCGGGCGTCTGCGGCCGCAGCGAGGACACCTTCAACGACGCCGAGGGCGCGTTCATCGTCAACAAGAGCGGCCCGGTCCGCGCGATCCGCTCCTACATCGGCGCCAACAGCGGGCCGCTGACCGGGCGCCAGCACGTCTTCTACGAGCGTCGCGAGGACATCACCACGTTCCTCCGCGTCCACGCCATCCCCGGCGTCATGGACTTCTTCGACTACAGCCCCGCCGCAACCGGGATGACCTACCGCAGCGACGTCGACGGGCGCGGCGCCACCATCGACGGGGTCCCCGACCAGGTGAACGCCGGGAGGATCGGCTGGGAGACCGTCGACGGAGCCCAGGGGGGCCTGACGATCGTGCACCGCATGAGCACCGACATCCCCGGCTTCGGCTGGACCTCCTACCACCTCGACGACAGCACCCCGTCGGGAGCGGCGCAGACGCAGTGCACCGGCGACGGCTTCGCCTACGGATCGAGCGGGCCCTGGATCGACCAGGGGATCCCGAACACCGACCCCCTGCGCGGGGCCCCCGTCTACTCGCTCACCGACCGCCGCACGCTCTTCTACGAGCTGCCGGGCCAGACGGCCGGGGCGCGGCGCTCGGCCCAGGTCGACAGCCCGCTTCAGGTCTCGGTCGCGCCGTACGGCTGAGCGACCGCCGCCCGCGTGGGGTCCGGCGTCCGAGGATGGGGCCCCCGCCGCTGACCGGCGGATCGCACCGATGCTCTCGGTCCGGTCGGTGCGGCGCACGGTCGCAGGCTCGCACCGGCTACCGGCCCGGCGGCCGAGGGATCGGATATGTTCCGCCTCCTTCGGCTAGACGTCACGGTGGGAGAGGCATTGCTTGATCCGAGCTTCGACGGCTTTCAGATCGCGGTCGCGATCGTCTTCGCGCTGATCGCGGTCTCGCTGGCGCTGTTCTTCGCCTTCGCGGCCCGCCAGGCGGGCCGCGAGATGTCCTTCGAGACCGTGCGCGATGCCGCCTACCGGGCGCGGCCGCTGTGGCTGACCTTCCTCGCGGTCCTGCTCGGCCTGATCGTCTGCGTGACGCTGTTCTTCGCCCCCTACCGCGCCGACTCGGCCGCCGCGAGCGCGACCGTGAAGGTGGTCGGCGGCCAGTTCTACTGGTCGATGACCCCCGAATCGGTCCCGGCCGGCAGCGACGTCGTCTTCGAGGTCACCGCCGCCGACGTCAACCACGGCTTCGGCGTCTACGACCCCGCGGGCAGGTTGATCGGCAACGTCCAGGCGATGCCCGGCTTCACCAACGACCTCGAGCTGCGCCTCGACGAGCCCGGGACCTACACGATCGCCTGCCTCGAGTTCTGCGGCCTCAAGCATCACGACATGATGCGCGAGTTCGAGGTGACGGAGGGTTAGGTGGAGAGCAGCGCGGCAACCGCCCCAGACGGCATCGCCCACCCCGGGGGCGAGCGCCTGATGCCGCCGCCCGGGCGCGAGGCGCGGCTGGTCGGCTGGCTGTTCGGCGGCACCGGCCTGGCCCTGTTCGCGGTGATGGGCCTGCTCGGCCTGACGATGCGGCTCACCCAGGCGGAGACGATCGGCGTCTCCGACGAGTGGTTCTACCGGATCATGACCCTGCACGGGTCGGGGATGCTCGCCGGCACGCTGCTGGCGATGATCGGCGGCATCTGGTACGTGCTGAAGGCCGTCGCGCCGCTCAGCTTCAAGCGCATGATGGCCGCCTACGTGGCGCTGGTCCTCGGCGCGGTCGTGGTCGTCGTCTCGGTCGTGTTCGGCGGCTTCGGGGCCGGCTGGACGTTCCTCTCGCCGCTGCCGTTCGTCCCCGCCGGCGCCTGGGAGACGTGGGCGGCGGCCGCCTACTTCGTCGGGCTGCTCCTCGTCGGCGTCGGCTTCTTCGTCTTCTGCATCGACGTGCTGATGACGGTCTCGGCCGCCTACGGCGGGCTCGGGGGCGCCCTCGGCGTGCGCTACCTGCGCGGCCGCGACGAGGAGGGGCCGCCGCCGCAGGTCATCGCCGCCACCGTGATCAGCGCCCAGGGGTCGCTGGCGAGCGCCGTCGGGACGACGATCCTGGTCGCGCTGGTCGGCAAGGCGATCGACTCGGGGATGGAGCTCGACGCGCTCTGGGCGAAGAACCTGACCTACTTCTTCGGTCACTCCTACGCGAACCTGATCATCTACCTCGGCGCCGGGATGATCTACGTCCTGCTGCCGCGCTACGCGGGCCGGCAGTGGAAGACGACCAAGCCCCTGGCGATCGGCTGGCTGGCGACGCTGCTGCTGGTGACCACCGCCTACGGCCACCACCTCTACATGGACTTCGTCCAGCCGGGGGCGGCGCAGGTGATCGCGACGATCTCGTCCTCGGCAGCGGCGCTGCCGGTCGCCGTGGTGACGATCTACACGGGGGTCATGCTCGTCTGGGGGTCGCGCTACCGCTGGACGCTCGCGGGGCTCCTGATCTACCTCGGCTTCGCGGGCTGGGCGATCGGGGGGGTCGGCGCCGTGATCGACTCGCTGATCCCGATCAACTTCCGGTTCCACAACACCCTCTGGGTGCCCGCCCACTTCCACACCTACCTGATGCTCGGCGCGATCTTCTGGGTGATGGCCCTGGTCGTGCACATGCTCGAGCGGGCGGCGGGGCGGCCGGCCGCGGACTGGGTCAAGAAGGCCTCGGTCGGCGCCATGGTGATCGGCGGCTACGGCCTCGTCGCCGCCTGGTACAGCTCCGGAGCGCTCGGCGTACCGCGTCGCTACGCCGTCCATCCGGCCGGGACCGAGATCTACAGCGAGGTGGCGAGCGCGTTCGTCGTCGTCTTCGCGCTCGGGTTCCTGCTGCTCCTGTTCGAGATAGGCCGCCTCGCGCTCGCCGCCCGCCGCGGCGCCCCACTCTCCGCAACACCGCCGCCGACCGCCGGCGGCGCCGTCGTCGGCCCGCGGGCGGAGGCCCGACCGGCGCTGACGTCGCCGCTGCAGATCGGAACGACCGTCGCGATCGCGGTCATCGCCAGCTTCGCGCTGCTGCCCGGGATCTCGTCCGCGACCGAGGGCAACGTGCCGATGCACCACCTCGCCCACGCCGTGCAGTACCTCTACGGGATCGCGCTCGGGATCGCGTTCGGCTCGACGCCGTCGGTCTTCCGGCGCCTCAGCCCGCGCTGGACCGGCGCCGCGATCGCGGCGTCGATCTTCGGCTCGGCGGCGATGCTGCTGTCGATGGTTCCCGCCATCTACGAGCCGCTTCAGGACGCGAGATTCCTGCACGGCTCCTACCACATCGGGATCGTCGCGCTCGGCGTGATCACCGGATTCGGAGCGGCATTGCTGGGACCGACCACCGGCAAGCTGCTCGCCGTGCTCTCGGTCGGAATGGGGCTGATGTACGCAGCCGGCGTGACAGGAGGCTAGGAAGTGGACGGGAGACGGTCGGACGAGGGAAGTCGGACGGTGCAGGCGTGGACCTACGGGATCATCGCCGGGGTCGTGGTGCTGGCCCTGATGGGCATCGCCTACACGATCGGCTCCAACAGCGGCGGCGACGAGCCCGCCACGACGCAGGCCGAGGCGACGACCACCGGCAAGGCGGACGAGACGACGGGCGGCGGCGCGGGCGGGCCCGAGGCGGAGCTGTTCGCCACCAACTGCGGAAGCTGCCACACGCTCGCCGCCGCCGGGGCCACCGGCACCACCGGCCCCGACCTCGACGCCCTGTCGCCCGACGAGGCCCAGGTGCAGGCGGCGATCGAGAACGGCGGCGCCGGCTCCGGCGCGATGCCGGCGAACATCGTCACCGGCACCGACGCGAAGGACATCGCCGCCTACGTGTCATCCTCGGCCGGGAACTGACCCGCCCACTGCCCCTGATCGGCGGCCGCGGCGGCCGCGGCGGGCGTGGAAGGACGCCCGGATCGGCCCCCGCCTGCGGCCTCAGGCGACGGCCTCCCGGTCGGGGGTGCGGGCCGCGGCGATCACCTTCTCCGCGAGGTGGGCCGGAACCTCGGCGTGGCGGTCGAATTCGAGCGTGTAGTCGCCGCGGCCGCCGGTGATCGCGCGCAGCGCGGGGGCGTAGTCGAGCACCTCGGCCATCGGCACCTCGGCGACGATCTCGGTCGTCCCGGCGCCGCCCTTCGGCTCCATCCCGAGCGGATGGCCGCGGCGCGAGTTGAGGTCTCCGATCACGTCGCCGACGCAGTCGTCGGGACAGACGATGGTCAGCTTCGCGATCGGCTCGAGCAGCGCCGGCGATGCGTCCGCCATCGCCTCCTTGAAGCCCATCGAGGCGCAGATCTTGAACGCCATCTCGGAGGAGTCGACGGTGTGATGCTGGCCGTCGACGAGCCGCACGCGGACGTCCTTGATCGGGTAGCCGGCGAGCGTGCCGTGCTGCATCGCCTCCTTGACGCCTGCCTCGACCGCGGGGATGAAGCCGCCCGGGATCACCCCGCCCTTGATCTCGTTCACGAACTCGAGGCCGGCCCCGGGATCCGCCGGCTCGATCTCGATGCGGCAGTCGGCGAACTGGCCGCGGCCGCCCGACTGCTTCTTGTAGCGGGAGTGCGCCTTCGCCGGCTTGCGGATCGCCTCGACGTAGGGGACGCGCGGCGGGTGCAGCTCGATCTCGGCCCCGTAGCGGCTCTTCATCCGCGCGACCACGACCTCGACGTGGATCTGCGTCAGCCCGGCGATGATCTGCTCGCCGGTCTGCGGATCGCGGTGGACGTCGAGCGTCGGATCCTCCTCGCGCAGGCGCCGGATCGCGGTCACCGCCTTCTCCTCGTCGCCGCGGCTCTTCGGCTCGAACGCGAACGCCATCACCGGGCTCGGCAGCTCGAGCCGCGGCAGCGCCAGGTCGCGCTCCCGGTCGCACAGCACCTCGCCGGCCCGGGTCTCCTTCAGCTTCGGCACGATCCCGATGTCGCCGGCGCCGAGGTCGTCGACCGCGGTCATCTTCTCCCCCTGTGCCTCCAGGAGCTGCCCGATCCGCTCCCGGGTGTGGCGGGTGACGTTCTCGACCTGGGCGTCGGCGGCGAGCGTCCCCGCGAGGACGCGGACGACGTTGAGGCGCCCGGCGAAGGGATCGGCGGTCGTCTTGAAGACCTGGACGACGAGCTCGCCGTCCTCGTCGGGCTCGACCTCCACCTCGGCGCCGCCCGAGTCGAGCAGGGTCCGGGCGCCGCGCATCGCCGGCGAGGGGAGATCCTCGACGAGCGCCTCGAGCAGCCGGCCGGTGCCGAGGTTGCGGGTGGCGATCCCGCAGGTGACCGGGAACAGGTGCCCCTCGGTCACGCCGCGCTTGAGGGCGGTGACGATCTCGGAGTGGGAGATCTCCGCGCCCTCGAGGTAGTGCTCCATGAGCTCGTCGGAGTTCTCGGCGACCTCGTCCATGAGCTTGTCGCGGTACTCCTCGGCGAGCTCGACCATCTCCTCGGGGATCTCCGCCTCGACCGTGCCATGCCGCTCGGCGCCCTCGTGCAGGAACGCCTTCATGTCGATCAGGTCGACGATCCCCCGCACCTCGTGCTCGGAGCCGATCGGGATCTCGGTCGCGACGACATGGGGCCCGAACGCCGCCTTGAGCGAGTCGAGGGTCGTGAAGAAGTCGGCCCGCTCGCGGTCGAGCATGTTGACGAAGACGAGGCGCGGCAGCTCCGCATCGGCCGCCCGCTGCCAGAGCCGGTCGGTTCCGACCTCGACCCCGGCGACCGCGTTGACGACCACGACCGCCGCGTCGGCCACCGACAGCGCCGCCGCCGCCTCGGCGATGAAGCTCGGCTCCCCCGGCGTGTCGATCACGTTCAGCTTGCGTTCGTCGTGCTCGAAGGTCACGACGGCAGCGTCGATCGACATCCCCCGCGCCTTCTCGTCCTCGGCCGAGTCGGTGACGGTGCTGCCGTCGTCGACCCGCCCGAGCCGGTTGGTGACCCCCGCCTCGAACAGCATCGCCTCGCAGACCGAGGTCTTGCCGCAGCCCCGATGGCCGACCAGAGCTACGTTGCGAATCCGGTCAGCCGACTTGTGCGACATGGGCGCGAGCCTATAGCAGCCGCATCGCGGGGGTTGCTCCAGGCCGGGCGGTCAGCGGCCCGGCCCGCTCCGACGGCTGTGCCTCCCGGCAGTCAGGCCGGGGGCTCACCGGCCCCGCCGACCAGGAGCCATGCCGCACGCGTGGTCAGCTCGCGGGCGGCCTCCGCGTCGTCCCGCGAGCGCATCCCCTCCGCTGCGAGGGCGAGCTCCATCCCGTCGATCAGCGCGTTCACGGCTCGCGCCGCCTGACGGGGCTCCATCTCGAGGCGGAACTCGCCGCGTGTCGCCCCCTCGAGGAGAGCGCGCTCGATCAGCGCCACCCAACGCTCCTGAACCCTCTCTATCGCGACGCCGACCTGGGGACGACCGCTGGCGGCCGCGCACACGTCGAGCCAGCTCCGCGCGTCCCCGACCGGGTCGTCGGTTGCGAGGACCTCGTCGATAGCGGCCCGGATCAGGCGCCAGGGATCATCGGTCCCCGCCCCGGCGTCCGCGAGCCGGGCGAACTTCCTCGCCGCGACCGACTCGATCGCCGCCTCGATCAACGCATCGCGGGATCCGAAGTAGTGCTGGAGCAGGCCGACCGATACGCCGGCCCGTTCGGCGACGTCGCGGAAGCGCGTGGCCTCGACACCGCGCTCGACGAGGGCTCCGGCCGCTTCCTCGATCAGCTCGGCCCGACGGTCCTCACGCGTCCTGTTGCCCGCTGTCGCCACCCGGCAAGCGTAGTCGCGAGCCGCCGTCGCGGCCTTCCCAATATCGTGATATTGTGCGGCCGGTACGACCGTTCGGCACCAGCCCGATCGCCGCCCCGAAGCGCCGTCACCGACCGAGGAGAGACATGTCCGCACCCCACAGCACTTCGCGCGCGCTCCGTCCCCTTCGGCGACTGGCGGCGGTCGCATCCTCTCTGGCCGCCGCGATGCTGCTCGCACCCGGGTCGGCAGCCGCCAACCCGACGGCGGCGGACAGGGTCCTGACCGACGGCTCGATCTACACGGTCGATCGCGACCGCCCGTGGGCACGGGCGCTGGCGATCGACCGCGGGCGGATCGTCTACGTCGGCACCGCCGACGGCGCCCGCCGCTACATCGGGGCGAAGACGAAGGTCACCGACCTCGAGGATCGGATGGTCATGCCGGGCCTGCAGGACGGTCACACCCACCCGAGCGCCGCCGGTGAGGTCCTCAGCTCCTGCAGCCTCGACTACGAGCCGCTGACGGTGACCGACTTCCAGCAGCGGATCCAGGCGTGCCTGGATGCGACCGCCGACAAGGAGCCGGACGGCTGGCTCGAGGTCGGCGCCTGGTTCGCCGAGGAGACCCAGCCGCCGGGCACGGTCATCACCAAGGCCGCGCTCGACGCCCTCGACACCGAGCGGCCGATCGTCGTCTACAACGCCGACGGGCACAAGTCGCTGACCAACTCGCGCGGGCTCGGGCTCGCCGGGATCGACGACGGCACGCCCGACCCCCCGGGCGGCGTGATCGACCGCGACGGCGGCGGCGCGGCGCCCGGCCTGCTCTTCGAGACCGCGCAGGGCCTCGTCGCCTCGCTCGTCCCCGACCCGACGTTCGCCGAGGAGCTCGACTTCGCCCGGCTGGCGATCGCCGAGATGACCCGCAACGGGATCACGACGGGCATGGATGCCGCCGGCGGACGTGACGCGCTGAGGATCTTCGACGCGCTGCGCCGCAAGGGCGAGCTCGACGTCCGGCTCGCGGTCGCCTCCGTCCTCGACGGCTCCGCCGCCGGCCAGCTGCCGGCGACGCTGAAGCGCCTCGGGCGGCTGCGCGCGAAGTACCACTCGTCGCGGCTTTGGACGGACACCGTGAAGATCTTCGCCGACGGCGTGCTCGAATACCCGGCGCAGACGGCGGCGCTGCTCGAGCCCTACCTGGTCGAGGAGGGCGGCAGCTGGGTCCCGGGACCGAGCAGCGGCGAGCTGCAGGTCGCGCCGGAGGCGTTGCGGAAGATCGTCACGGCCGTCGACCGCCACGGCTGGCAGGTGCACGTTCACGCGATCGGCGACGCCGCGGTCCGCGAGGCGCTCGACGCCTTCCAGGCGGCGCGCCGCGCCAACGACGTGAGCGGCTGGGGAAACCGGGACACGATCACCCACCTCCAGCTCGTCGACCCCGATGACTACGCGCGCTTCAAGCGCCTGCGCGTGATCGCCGACATGCAGATGCAGTGGTTCCAGCGCGACGGCTACTCGGTCGACGCCGTCGAGAGCTTCATCGGCGCCGAGCGCTTTGCGCGGATGTATCCGGCCCGTAGCCTGCTCGGTGCCGGCGCCAAGATCTCGGGGGCGAGCGACTGGCCCGTCGACCCGCTCGCTCCGTTCTACGCGCTCGAGCGGGCCGTGACGCGCACCGCCGACCCGTGGACGGGCTATCCGGATGCGCCGCTGAACGCCGACGAGGCGATCTCGCTACGTGACGCGATCCGCGCGTACACGATCAACAGCGCCTTCCAGCTCGGCCAGGAGCGGACGAACGGATCGCTCGAGCGGGGCAAGCAGGCCGACCTGATCGTCCTCGACCGCAACCTGTTCGAGGTTCCGATCGACGACGTCGGCGATACCGGGGTGGAGCTGACGATGGTCGGCGGGGACGTGGTCTTCAAGCGCGACGGCTGAGCCCGACCGGGCGCGTTCGCTCGCTCCGGCCAAT
>CAZTGN010000063.1:0-11902 GCA_964613275.1 uncultured Conexibacter sp.
GTCGCCTGGTCGCGGCGGCTGCTCCCCGGGCGGGGTCGCCGCCATGGGCGGAGGCACGGGCGCCGACGGCCGATCGCGTCGTCGACTTCGGCTCCGGCCTGCTCGCCGACGCAGGGTCCGGCGCGCTGGCGATCACGCCCGCCGCGGTGGCCGACGCCGGGATGCTCGCCGATCGCCTCGGCGTCCGCTCGGGGGTCGGGCCGCGGTCGCTGGCGGTCGTGCCGGTGAGCGCATCGGCACCGGCCGTCGAGCTCGCCGCCGCCCTCGCGCTCGCCGCCGCCGGCGCCGGCCGGCGCGCGCTCGTCGTCGAGTCCGATCTCGACGATCCCGCCCTGGCCGATCGCCTCGGCGTCGAGCCGAGCCCGGGGTTGGCCGAGTACCTGGCCGGGGACGCGGCTCCTCGTGACGTCCTTCGCGCGATCGCCGCCGTGCCGGCCGGGTTCGCCTGCGTTCCCGGCGGGAACGGGGCGGCCGGCGGCCTGCCGGACCCGCGCTTCGCCGATCTCGCTGCCCGGCTCGCGCGGGCGTACGACTTCGTCGCCCACGTGACGCCGCCCGTCGACGACGGCGGCGGAGACGCAGTCGCGGCCCTGTTCGACGACCTCGTCGTGGTGGCGGGGCCGGCGGACGGCGACGCCGAGCTCGATCGCGCCGTCGAGCGCCTCGGTGACGACCCGGTCCGGGCGCTCGTGCGAGCCCGGCCATGAGCGTCGCAATCTCGGCGGCAAGCAGGGATTTCCCCGTTCCGCGACGGGATCGTTGGCGTACCATCGCGCCGTGGCCGTATCTCGCGCACCGGGCGATCCCGCGCAGCGGATCTCGTGGGCCAACCGGCTCCTCGCACCGCTGGCGCTGATCGTGGTGCTGGGGGCGATCGGCGTCATCGTCGTCGTCAACACGGGCGATTCCGGCAGGGCGGAGGAGGACGCCAAGGCACGGGTCGAGGCCGAGGGTGCCGGCGACGGTGACGGCGCCGAGAACCCGCGGACCTACGTGGTCGAGGAGGGCGACACGCTCAGCGGCGTCGCCGCCAAGTTCGACGTCTCGGTGAAGCGGCTCGAGCGCCTCAACCCGGAGATCGACCCGCAGGCCCTGGGTACCGGCCAGGAGCTGACGATCCGCTAGATGCTGCCGGCCATCCCGATGGTCGCCGTGGCGATCCCGCTGCGCCGCCGCCGGTTGTCGCCCTCGGCGATCGTCCTGGTGGCGCTGGCGCTGCTGCTGGTCCACCTCCCGGGAGCCGCGGGCGCGGCCGCGGAGCGCCCGCCGCGACTCGACGCCTCGGCCTGGGTTCTCGTCGATCGCAAGGACGGCGTCGAGCTGGCGGCGCGAGCGCCGAACGCGCGGCGCGCGATCGCGAGCACGACGAAGCTGATGACAGCCCACCTGGCCCTGAGCGAGCTCGACCCGGGGGAGAAGCTCACCGTTCCCGACTACGACGCGGCACCGGCCGAATCGGTGGCCGGCCTGACCGCCGGCGAGCGGTTGACCGTCCGCGACCTCGTCGTGGCGATGATGCTCCCGAGCGCCAACGATGCCGCGGCGACCGTCGCCGCCGGCGTTTCCGGATCGCAGCGAGCGTTCGTGGCGGAGATGAACCGGGCCGCGCGCCGGCTCGAGCTCGACCGGACCCACTACGCGAACCCGATCGGCCTCGATGCTCCCGGCAACTACTCGACCGCCGGCGATCTCGTCAGCCTCGCCTCCGAGATGCTTGCCGACCGACGTTTCCGCCGCATCGTCGCGATGCCGAAGGCGACGCTGCGCAGCGGCGATCAGACGCGGACGGTCACCAACACGAACACGCTCCTGCTCAGCGATCCCAGCGTCGACGGGGTCAAGACCGGGCACACCTCCGACGCCGGGTACGTGCTGGTCGCCTCGGCCCGGCGCCATGGGATCCCGCTCCTGGCCGCGGTGCTGGGAGCGCCGAGCGAGGCCCGGCGCGATGCCGAGACCGAGCGCCTGCTCGGCTACGGCTTCTCGCTCTACGACCGGGTCGAGCCGGTCGGGCGCGGGGAGCGCGAGGCGAGCGTCGACGTCCGCTACGAGGATGGGCCGCTGCCGCTTCTCGCCGACCGCGGGATCGCCCTGCGGGCGCGCGACGATCAGGACGTCGAGGTCGACGTCGAAGCCCCGGGCGAGGTCGAGGGGCCGATAGCGGCGGGTGAGCGTCTCGGCTCGGCGACGGTGACCGTGGACGGACGGCTCGTCGGCCGCACGCCGCTCGCCGCCGCCCGGGCCGTCGCTGCCCCGACGATCGTCGATCGGGTGGGTGGGCCGCCCGTGGCGGCGCTGATCCTCCTCGCCGCGATCGTCATACTTACCCTGGCAGCGGCCGCGTTGCGGCGCCTCGGCACCAACGGGCGCAGCGGCGATCGCGACCGGAGGAGAAGATGAGGACTCGCCAGATGCGGATTCGCCGAAACGGGTGGGACGGAGAAGGATGATCCTCACCGTCACCCTCAACGTTGCCCTCGACCGCACCGTGGCGGTGCCGCGGATGGCGATCGGCAACCGCCACCGCGTCGTCGATTCGCGGCGGGCGGCGGGCGGCAAGGGCGTCAACATCGCCCGTGCGCTGAAGGCGCTCGGCGAGCCGGTGATCGCGACCGGGATCGCCGCCGGCGCCACCGGCGTGCGGATCCGCGAGCTGCTCGACGGCGAGCAGGTCCTGCACGACTTCATCGAGGTCGCCGGCGACTCCCGGACCAATCTCGCGATCGTCGACCCGACCTCGGGCGAGCAGACCGAGATCAACGAGCGCGGCCCGACCGTCACGCCGGAGGACCTCGATCGCTTCATCGAGCGGCTGCTCTACCTCGCCTCGGGGGCCGAGCATTGCGTGATCGCCGGCTCGCTGCCGCCCGGCGCCGAGCCCGACCACTACGCCACGCTGATCTCCGGCCTGCGGTCGGTCGGCGTCTCGACCCTGCTCGACACCGATGGCGAGCCGATGCGGCTCGGCCTCCGGGCCCAGCCGGCGATGGTCGTGCCGAACGTGGCCGAGGCGGAGGAGGCGGTCGGCTACGAGTTCACCGAGCCCGGCGACCTCGCCTCGGCCGTCGACAGCCTCGTCGGCATGGGCGCCGAGGAGGCGGTCGTGACGAGCACGTCGGGCTGCGTCGCCCTCCTCGGCGTCGGCTCGGCGCGGACGCACTACGAGGCGACGATCGAGCCGCTCGCCCCCGTCGCGAGCGTCGGCTCCGGCGACGCCTTCCTGGCCGGCTTCCTCGCCGCGCGCCGGGCCGGTCGTCCGGTCGAGGACTGCCTCGCCTACGGGGTTGCATGCGGCGCCGAGTCGACCCAGCATTTCGGGGCCGGCACCCTCGATCCGTCCGAGGCCGAGAAGCTGGTCGGGCGGGTCAGGGTCGAGCGCCTCGCCTCGCCGCTTCGGGCCGCCTGAGAACCTGCCTCGAGACCCCCACGCCGGCTGGCGGCGCCCTCCGGCACTCGCCAGGCCAACGCGCGAGGTTCTGAGACAGGTCCTGAGCCCGCGCCGTTGCAGCGCGCGGCGCGGCCGCTCAAGCCGGGCACTACAGTTGTCGATCCTCAATGCGGGCCCACCCCGCGGGAAGTCCCCCCATGCACGCCACCGTGATGACCCCAAGCCGCCGCCTGATCGCGCTCGCAGTCGCGCTCGCGCTCGCCGCGATCGTCGCGGCGCCGGCGCAGGCAGCCGGCCGCGAAGGCCCGCGCGGCGGTGCCTTCTACGACCCGCCGAAGCGGCTTCCGGCCGGCCACGGGAAGCTGATCTGGCAGCGCCCCGCCACCAAGCTGACGCCGATCGGCGGCGCTGCCGTCAACAAGACGATCCTCTACACCTCCCGCAGCCCGCAGGGCGAGAAGGTCGCGGTCTCGGGCTCGGTCAGCGTTCCCCCGGGCAAGCCGCCGAAGCACGGATGGCCGGTGATCGCCTGGGCGCACGGTACGACCGGCGCCGCCGACTCGTGCGCGCCGACGCGGATCCGCCCGAACGGCCCCCTCGCCGGCTACGTCGCCTACATGCGCCCGCAGCTCGAGCGGTGGGTCGACGCCGGCTACGCGGTCGTCGCCAGCGACTACCAGGGCCTCGGCACGCCCGGCCCCCACCCCTACCTGGTCGGCACGGCGGAGGGCCGCAGCATCCTCGACGGCGTGCTCGCGGCGCGGCGGCTCGTCCCCGAGCTCGGCCGCAGGTTCCTGATCGCCGGCCACTCCCAGGGCGGGCAGTCGGCGCTTTTCGGCGCGGCGCTGAGCGACCGCTGGACCCCGCGACTGAAGCTGCGCGGCACCGTCGCCTACTCGCCGGCGTCACACATCCTCGAGCAGGCGGAGCTGCTGCCGGCGCTGAGGAGCCCGAACCCGCTCTCGGCGCTGGCGGCCATGGTCATCAGCGGCGCCTCGACCACCAGCGACGAGATCAAGCCGCGGAGGATCCTCGCGCCGGAGGCGCGGACGCTGCTGCCGCAGATCGAGCGGCTCTGCCTGTCCCAGCTCGCCCAGGCCGACAGCTTCGGCGGGATCGCGCCGGCCGACCTCCTCGCGGCGGGCGTCGCGCCGGACGGCGAGATCGGCGACGCGCTCGAGGCCATGAATCCGGCGCTGAGGATCGGGCCGCCGATCATGCTCGCCCAGGGAACCGCTGACACGACCGTGTTCCCGAGCTTCACCGACATGCTCGCCGCCGAGCTCGACGGGCGCGGCGACGACGTCGACTACCGGACCTACCCGGGCGTCGATCACGGCCTCGTCGTCGACGCGGCCGCCGAGGACGTCATGGACTTCTTCGCGAAGCGGCTCCCGGCCGGCTGAGCTCAGCCGCCGTCGTTGTGGCGCAGGAACCTGCGGATCCGCACCGCGCCCTCCGACTGCGGGTCGTAGAGCGACTGGACGTGGCCGGCGTCGCGCCACAGGAACAGCTCCGCGTTCGGGAAGTCGGCGACGACGGCGCGGGCCTCCGGCGGTGAGGTGATGTTGTCGAGCTCGCCGGCGATCACGAGCACCGGCATCTGCGGCGCCGCGGCATCGCGCTCGGCGGGCCGCTCGTACAGCGGTCCCGGCGGCGGCGCACCGAGGCACTCGAGGTACATCCAGTCGGGAGCGAGCGCGACCTCGGCCGGCGTGAACGGCGCGAACGTGTCCTGGGGGAGCCCGTCGATCGCGTCGGCGAGCTGCCGGCGGCGTTCCTCCCACGATGCGTCCTCGTCCCATGGCATCGGATAGTCGTTGCAGCTCACCGCCAGCTCCTCGCCGACCGAGTAGCCGCCGGGCTTGCCGTACCGCGCCCGCCAGCCGGTGACCAGCTCCGCGTAGCGATCGCTGTCGCCACCGAGGTAATCGGCGATCGCGCGGTCGATCCGCAGGTAGCTCTGCGGCGGCGAGTAGCCGGCGGCGGCGATCGCGTCGAGGATCGGACCGAGGTCGAGCGTCGCCTCGCGGAGCTCGGTGACGAACCGCTCGAGTCGGCGGCCGGCGTCGCCGCGACAGTCCGGGGAGCGGTTGCAGGCGATCGAGAGGCCGCGGATCCCGGTCCGCCAGTTGCCCGCATACCACGGGCTCTCGCCCCGCACCGGGAAGGCGCTGTCGAGGACGAGCGCCTGCAGCCGGTCACCGTGGCGGAACGCGTAGGACTGCGCCAGGTAGGTCCCGTACGAATCCCCGTACATCTGTACCGGTCCATAGCCGAGCGCGGTCAGGACGTCGTCGATGTCGTCGGCCGCCGCCGCCGTCCGGTAGGAGCCGTACCGCTCGCCGAGCTGCTCGGCGCAGGCCGCGACCCCGATGTCGTCGCCGGACCGGCTGCTCTGCATGTCGGGACAGTCGATCGGCTCCGAGCCGCCGGTGCCACGGGCGTCGACGAGGACCAGGTCGCGATGGCGGAGGAGGTTGCCGAACGTCGCCATGTAGGTGCGGGCGCTGCCGATCGAGCCGTAGCCGGGCCCACCCTCGACCGCCACGATCGCCCCGCGGCTCGGCGCATCGCGATCGAAGCGGGGGCGGACGGCAAAGGCGATCTCGATCCGGCCGAGGGAGAGGTCGGCGCGCTCGTAGGGCAACGCGATCTCGCCGCAGCGCAGGTGCTGCGGCGCGTTTCCGCCGCAGCGCTCGAGCTGGTCGACGGCGATCGATCCGGCCTCGACCGGCGGCGGCGCAGACGTCTGCGTACCCCCCTCGCCGCAACCGGCCGCGAACGCCGCCGCGGCGAGGAGAAGGGCGGCGAGCGTCCGACGTTCAGTCACGGCTGATCGCCCCCTCGGCGGCATCGAGCTGATCGTAGAGCGCCTCGACGGCGGCCCGGGCCGCCTCGTGGCGCTCGCCGGCACGCCGCGCCCGCCCCGGGCTCGACCAGGCTGCGGGGTCGGCAAGCTCGTCCTCGATCTCCCGCAGAGCGGCCTCGGCCCGCTCGATCTCGCGCTCGATCGTCGCGACCCTGCGCAGCGCGTTCTTCGACGGACCCGGACGCCGGGGGTCGGCCGTCCGCTCCGTCGGCGCTTCCGCCGGCCCCTTCTCCGCCTCCCGCTCGCGCTCCTCGCGGGCGCGCCGGTACGCGGCCCAGCCGCCGAGGTGGCTCTCGAGCCGGCCCGACTCGACGAGGATCGTCCGCGACCCGACCGCCTCGAGCAGGGCGCGATCGTGGGAGACGAGGATCACCGCCCCCTCGAACTCGCGCAGCGCGTCCTCGAGCGCCTCGCGGCTTTCGACGTCGAGGTGGTTCGTCGGCTCGTCGAGGATCAGCACGTTGGCGCCCGAAGCCACCAGGACCGCAAGCGACAGGCGCCGCTGCTCGCCGCCCGAGATCTCGTCCAGGCGCTTGTCGACGTCGCGCCCGGAGAACAGGAATCCGCCGAGCAGGTCGCGTGCCCTCTGGCCACCGAGGCCGGTCCCCCGCTGCAGCGCCTCGAGGACCGTCCCCTCCCCCGCCGCCGTGTCCGCGTGCTGGGACAGGTAGCCGATCTCGACGTTGTGTCCCACCGCGAGCCTCCCGGCGGCGGGCTCGCGGCGACCGGCCAGCGTCTCGATCAGGGTCGTCTTCCCGGCGCCGTTGGGGCCGACCACGATCACGTGCTCGCCGCGCTCGATCCGCAGGGTGGCATCGTCGATCAGGGTCCGGCCGGGGACCTCGATCCGCGCCTGCTCCAGCTTCAGGACGAAGCGGCCGGCGCGAGCCGGCGGCGGGAAGGAGAACCGCAGCGTCCGCCCGTCACGGGGGTCCGCGGCGGCGCCGTCGCGCCTGATCCGCTCGATCCGCTTGAGGCGCGACTGCGCCTGCCGGGCCTTGGTCGCCTTGTAGCGGAAGCGCTCGACGAAGCGCTCCATCCGTGCGATCTCGGCCCGCTGGCGCTCGATCGCCTTGCCGAGAGCGATCTCGCGCGCCGCCTGCTCGGTCCGCCAGGCGTGCCACCGACCGGGGAAGTAGCGCCCGCGGCCCGCCTCGAGCTCGAGGACCGACGTCCCGACCGCCTCGAGGAACCAGCGGTCGTGGGCGACGAGGACGACGGCGGCGTCGAGCTCGGCGAGGCGCTCCTCGAGCCACTCGAGTGCCGGGATGTCGAGGTGGTTGGTGGGCTCGTCGAGCAGCAGCAGATCGGGGCGCGAGGCGAGCGCCCGGGCCAGCGAGGCGCGCGTCAGCTCGCCACCCGAGAGCGTCGCGAGCCGCTGCTCGGCATGCTCGGGCCGGAAGCCGAGGCCGGCGAGCACGGCGAGCACGTCGTCGCGCCAGCGATAGCCGCCGGCGAGCTCGAGACGCCCTTGCGCGTCGGCGTAGTCCGCCATCGTCGCGGCCGCCCGATCGCCCGCCGACATCGCCCGCTCGAGCGCCGCGAGCCGCTCCTCCAGCGCGAGCGCGTCGCGCCGTCCCGACAGCGCGTACTCGCCGAGCGTCAGCTCCGGGTCCCGGGGCGGGCGCTGGTCGTGGAGCGCGACGCGGGTCCCCTTCGCCAGCGAGACCGACCCGGAGCCCGGCGTCAGCTCCCCGGCCAGGATCCTCAACAGCGTCGTCTTGCCGGCCCCGTTGCGACCCGCGAGCGTCATCCGCTCACGGCGCTCGAGCTTGAAGGCGACGTCGGCGAAGAGCGGCTCGCCGCCGACGTCGATCCCGAGGCTCGATGCGAGCGCCACCGCCATCGGCGGTTGAAGATACGGGGAGACGGGGAAGCGCCGGCGCCGGCGCCGGTCAGGACGGGTGTGCCCGCCCCGGCAGCCGGGGCGACGGCGCCAACCGGCCGCCGCCGGCCCGGTTGGACGTCCCGACGGGGGTGGCGCCGACGACGCCGGCCCCGGTCCGCTCAGTCGCGCGGCGACGGGATGCAGAGCACCGGGCACTGCGCCAGGTGCAGGAGCTTCTGGGTGACGCTGCCGAGGAGCACGCCGGCCAGGGCCGAATGGCCGCGGGTGCCGACGACGATCAGATCGGCGCCGACCTCCTCGGCGACGTCCGCGATCGCCCGCCCGGGGCCGCCGAGGACGATCGCCTCGAACCTGGCCTCGGTGTCGATGCCCTGCTCGCGCAATTCCGCCGCCTGCCCCTCGACGCGCGCCTTCGCGTCCGGCTCGTCGGCGCGCAGAGGGGCCATGTCGCCCTTCGCGGCGATCCGCTCGACCACGTGGCAGAGGACCAGAGCGGCGCCATCCCGCTTCGCCACCTCGGCGGCCGCCTCGAGGGCCCGATCCGAGCCCACGGAGCCATCCAGTCCAACGACGATCTTGCTCGACATCTACGCCTTCTCCCTCTTTCGCGGACGTTCCCGATGCTCACAGCGTCCGCCGCGGCGAGCATCCGGGCTGTGGCGCAACCTTCGCGGTACGGTTCCCGGCGCGCAATCCGTAGTCACTACGGAGTGCGCGCGGGCTCAACCTCGCCCCGGCTTCGGGAACTGGGTCGCGTTGAAGCGGTCCCAGAGACGGTCGGGCAACAGGTGGCTCTGGCCGATCAGGAGCGTCGCCGAGGGGGTGACGCGGTAACGCGTGCGCGGGCGCTTCGCCGTCAGCGCCTTCTCGATCACCTTGGCGACGTCGCCGGGCTCGCCGCCGAGCAGCTTCAGGGGCCCTTTCTCGTAGGCCTCGCTCGTCGCCTTGCCGACCCGGTGGTTGAAGTGCGCGTAGACGCCCTCGTCGTCGTCGTGCTGCTCGAGCGAGGCCACGGCGGCCTTGTCGAACTCGGTCCGGATCGCCCCCGGCTGGATCACGACGACGTCGATCCCGAACCCCTCGACCTCGTAGCGGAGCGCATCCGAGATCGCCTCGACCGCGTACTTGGTCGCGTGGTAGGCGCCACCCCCGGGGAAGGTGAAGTTCGCGCCCATCGAGCTGATGTTCACGATCCGCCCCCGGCCGCGGGCCCGCATCGCCGGGAGGACGAGCTGGGTCAGTCGCACGAGCCCGAAGACGTTGGTCTCGAACTGGCGGCGGAGGGCGTCCATCGCGAGCGTCTCGATCGCGCCCGATTGCGAGTAGCCGGCGTTGTTGACGAGCGAGTCGACCCCGCCGGCCTCCTCCCCGATCCGCATCACGGCGGCCTCCATCGAAGCCTCGTCGGTGACGTCGAGCGCCATCGTCCGACAGCCCCCAGCCTCGAGGTCGGCGATGCTCTCGGGGCTCCTGGCGGTCGCGTAGACACGGTGGCCGGCCGCCGCGAGGCGCTCGGCGGTCGCGCGTCCGATCCCGGTCGAGCAACCGGTGATCAGGACGGTCTGTTCTGCGGGCATGTGCACCTCGTCACCCTCTTCGCTTCGATTCGGAGCAACCTCCGGGTGAGGCAGGTTGGCAGCATCCGCGAGTCGGTGCTCCCCGGAGCGCGACCGGGCCCTAACGGCGCTCGCGGCGGGCGCGGGCCGCCGCGTCGAGTCCGCGCAGGACCCCGACCGTCGTCTCCCAGTCCATGCAGGCGTCGGTGACCGAGCGCCCGTAGGTCAACGGACCGTCGAGGTCCTGGCGGCCGGCCTCGAGGAAGGACTCGAGCATGACGCCGACGATCGCCTCGTTTCCGCCCGCGACCTGCGCGCCGATCGCCGCGGCAACCTCGGGCTGGCGCTCGTGGTCCTTGCCGCTGTTGTCGTGGGAGGCGTCGATGACCACCCGCTCCGGCAGGCCGATCGCGCGGAGGCGCTCGACCGTGCCGGCGACCGACTCCGCGTCGTAGTTGGTCGTCCCGCGACCGCCGCGGAGGATGATGTGGCAGTCGGCGTTACCGGCGGTGCGGAGGATCGCGGAGCCGCCGCCGAGCTCGACGCCGGCGAACGAGTGCCGGGCCCCGGCCGCGCGCAGCGCGTCGACGGCGACGCCGACGTTGCCGTCGGTGCGGTTCTTGAAGCCGATCGGCATCGACAGCCCGGAGGCGAGCTGGCGGTGCGTCTGGCTCTCGGTCGTGCGGGCGCCGATCGCGCCCCAGGCGACCGTGTCGGCGATGTACTGCGGGGTGATCGGGTCGAGGTACTCGCAGCCGATCGGCAGGCCCACCTCGAGCACCTTCAGAAGCAGGTTCCGCGCCGTCCGCAGCCCGGCGTTGACGTCGCCGGAGTCGTCGAGGTGGGGGTCGTTGATCAGCCCCTTCCACCCCGTCGTCGTCCGCGGCTTCTCGAAGTAGACGCGCATCACCACGAGCAGGTCCCCGAGCTCGGACGAAAGCGCGGCGAGGCGCTCCGCGTAGTCGAGGGCGGCCGCCGGATCGTGGACGCTGCAGGGACCGACGACCACCAGCAGGCGCGGATCCTCGCGGTCGAGGATCGCCTTCACCTCGCGGCGGCTGCGGAGGACACGCCCGGCGAGCTCGTCGTCGAGCGGGAGCGCCACCAGCAGCTCGGCCGGGGAAACCAGGTGAACGGTCTCCTCGATGCGGAGATCGTGAAGCGATTGCGCCTTGCCGGCCGGTGCCGTTGACATCGACCCCTAGTTTCGCGAAGTCCACCCGCGCGCGCAGGCGCGAGCGCAGGGCGAGGCGCCGGGACCACTCACCGGCGACCCCCGCCGGCCCCCCGGGGGTGGCCCACTCCACACCCCGGGTGCCTGTTCGAACCGGCCTTGCGAGCTGATCATCGAGGGGCAAGGTCAAACCACTCCGAAAGGGAGATACCGATGTTCAACAGCACCAGGATCCGCACCGCCCTCGTCGCCCTCGCCGTCTCGGTCACGGCGTTCGGCGCCGTCGCCTCGGCCCAGGCCGCGGGCAAGGCCGACAGCAAGGTCAACATCAAGGGCGAGGGCGGCGACTACTACGGCTACGTCAAGAGCTCCGACGAGGACAACTGCGCCGACCAGCGCAAGGTCAAGGTCTTCAAGCAGCTCGGCCCGAGCCAGGACCCCAAGCACGACCTGAAGATCGGCACCGACTACGCGCAGCCGAACGGCGGCAGGTACATGTGGTCGATCGGCAACTCCGGCTACAAGCACGGCCACTTCTACGCCAAGGTCGGAAAGACCGACTACTGCAAGGGCGACACGTCGAAGACGATCGACCGCTAGCGGTCAGCGGTCCCGACGGTGAGCGGCCCGGCGGCTTCGGCTGCCGGGCCGCTCGCGCGCTCGGAGCCCAGGCTCTCAGCGACCGGCGACGGGCAGCGCGATCCAGGCGTCGGCGCCGCCGCCGGGCCGGTTGGCGACTCCGCAGCGGCCGCCGTGGGCGCTCGCGATCGCCTCGACGATCGCGAGCCCGAGGCCGTAGCCGGCCCCGACCCGGCCGGAATCGGCGCGGCTGAAGCGCTCGAACGCACGCGGCAGGAACCCGTCGGCGAAGCCCGGCCCGGAGTCCTCGACGTGGATCGCGACGAGGTCGCCGGCCGGCTCGGCCCGGAGCCGGACCTGCCCGCCCCCGTGCCGGATCGCGTTCTCGACGAGGTTCGTGAGCGCCTGCTCGGCCCGGTCGCGATCGGCGACGATCGCGAGGCCGTCGCCCGGCTCGATCCGCAGCGGGCGGTCGTCCTCGCGC
>CAZTGN010000064.1:0-11762 GCA_964613275.1 uncultured Conexibacter sp.
GGCTGCAGGAGAGCGAGGCCGGGATGCTGGGCGGCGTCTTCCACCTGCACGAGCAGGAGGCGCGCGAGGTGATGACCCCGATCCCGGCGGTGACGGCGGTCGATTCCGACGACACCGTCGAGGACGCGCTGCGGCGCTGCGTCGCCAGCGGCCACACGCGGCTGGTCGTGATCGAGGACGACAACCCGGACCGGGTTCGCGGCATCGTCCACAACAACTCGCTCGTACGCCTGCTGATGAGCGCCGGGCCCGAGACGTCGATCGAGTCGGCGATCCGCGACGCGCCGATCGTCCCCGAGACCAAGCCCCTGGACGACCTGCTCGCCGAGCTGCAGCGCCAACGCAGCTCGATCGCGATCGTCGTCGACGAGTACGGGCGGACGGCCGGGATCGCCACGGTCGAGGACATCCTCGAGGAGGTCGTCGGCGAGATCGAGGACGAGACCGATCCGCGCGGGGCCGAGGTGCGGCGGCTCGCGGACGGCGACTGGTACGTGCGCGGGCACGTCTCGCTCGGCGATCTCGAGGATGCCGACATCGAGCTGCCGGTCGATACCGACGCCTACAACTCGATCGGCGGCTACGTCTTCAGCGAGCTGGGCCGGCTGCCCGAGCGCGGCGACTCGATCCGGGCCGGCGGCTACACGATCCGCGTCGAGTCGGTCCGCGAGAACCGGATCGTGGCGCTCCGCATCCACCCCGACCGGGGCCCCGCCGCGGCCGGCGGCAGCGACGCCGCGACCGGCTCCGACTGACCCCGCACCTGGGTCATCTCACCCACGCATGGCGTGGGCAGGGTTACCCAGCCCTTGGAGCGTGGCGTTGTCGCCTGCACCTGGGTCATCTCACCCACGCATGGCGTGGGCAGGGTTACCCAGCGGGTCAGTAGTCGTAGAAGCCGGCGCCGCTCTTGCGGCCGAGCTTGCCGGCATCGACGAGCTCCTGCAGGCGCGGCGGCGGCGCGTGGCTGTCGTTGCCGCTCGCCGCATGCAGCTTCTCGCCGATCGCGACGGCGACGTCGAGCCCGACGAAGTCGAGCAGCCGCAGCGGCCCCATCGGCTGGTTGGCGCCCTTCGCCATGCAGGCGTCGATCTCGACCGGCTCGAGGCCGAGCTCGTCGAGCAGCCGCACCGCGTCGAACAGGTAGGGGAAGAGGAGGCGGTTGACGACGAACCCGGCCTCGTCGGGCACCTCGACGACGTGCTTGCGGAGGGCGCCGCAGAACGCCCGGGCGCGCTCGCCGACCGCCGCCGGAAGCGAGGTCGGCAGGCAGAGCTCGATCAGCTCCATCCGCGGCACCGGGTTGAACACGTGGAGGCCGTAGAACCGCTCGCCGACGCCGGCGCGCTCGCCGAGCTCGACGATCCCGAGCGAGGAGGTGGTGGTCGCCAGGTCGGCCTCCGGGGCGACCTGGCCGAGGGTGGCGATCAGAGCCGCCTTCGCGTCGGCCTCCTCGACGATCGCCTCGACGATCAGGTCGCAGTCGCCGAGGTCGGCGGGATCGGTGGTCAGTCGGACCCGCGAGGCGTCGCCGCCTTCGACCTTCCCGCAGAGGCGCTCGAGCTGCTCCTCGGCGTTCCAGGCCGAGGAGTCGGAGCGCGCGAGCAGGTGCACCGGGCCGAGGGTCGTGACCGAGGCGGCGAGACCGAGCGCGATCGCGCCGCTGCCGGCGACCGCCGGTCGCTCGTAGCCGTGATCGGCAGCCCTCACCGCCGCGCCTCCGCCGGTTCGGCGCCGCCCGGGGAGGCGTCGGGGCGCGGGTGGGCACGCGCCAGCTCCGACGGCCACCAGGTCCGACCGCCGAGGTCGAGGGCGAGCGCCGGCACGAGGATCGAGCGGACCACGAAGGTGTCGAGGAGGACGCCGAAGGCGACGACGAACCCGATCTCCGTCAGGAAGACGAGCGGCAGGACGGCGAGGGTGGAGAACGTGCCCGCGAGGACGATCCCGGCCGAGGTGATCACGGCGCCGGTCACCGCGAGGCCGCGGAGGACGCCCTCGCGGGGTCCGTTGCCGCGGGTCTCCTCGCGCACCCTGGCCATCAGGAAGATGTTGTAGTCGACGCCGAGCGCGACCAGGAAGATGAACGCGAAAAGCGGCAGCGCCGGGTCGCTGCCGGCGAAGCCGAAGACGACGTCGAAGACGACGAAGCCGACTCCGAGCGCGGCCGCGAACGAGAGGATCACGGTCGCGATCAGGACGAGCGGGGCGACGAGGGCGCGCAGCAGCACGATCAGGATCACGAGCACGACCGCGAGCGCGATCGGCGGGATCAGCTTCGAGTCCTTCGCGGCGGCGACCCGGAGGTCGCGCTCGATCGCGCTCGGGCCGCCGAAGAGGACGCCCTCGCCCCCGGCGTCGGTGACGACCCTGCGCAGCGCCGGGATCTGGTCGTAGGTGGAGGTCGCGTAGGGATCGTCGGCGAGCGTGACCTGCAGGAGCTGCCCGGGCGGGCCCTCGGGGCCGAGCCGGACCCTGGCGACCGAGTCCTGGCTCGCGAGCGCCTCGGCGACGGGGGCCGCCCGCGCCGGTTCCGGCACGATCGCGTAGGCGGGGGCGCTGGCGCCGGCCGGGAACGCGCGCTCGAGCAGCTTCTGCCCCGCGACCGACTCGACGTCGTTGCGGAAGTTGTTCGTCTGGGTGAGGCCGGTGTCGAGGCCGAGCCAGCCGAGCGTCATCGCGATCAGCACGACGGTGGTGAGGACCCAGACCCGCCGTGGGGCGGCGGCGATCCGCTCGCCGATCCGGCGCCAGACGCCGTGGGTCTCGTCCGCCCTGCGGTCGCCGACGTGCGGGATGAACGGCCAGAACGCCCAGCGTCCGGCGATCACGAGCGTCGCCGGGAGGACGGTGAGCATCGAGGCCATCGCGATCGCGATCCCGGTCGCCCCGACCGGCCCGAGGCCCGCGGTGCCCTCGACCTCGGCCAGCATCAGGCAGAGCAGGGCAGCGATCACGGTCAGCCCCGAGGCGATGATCGCCGGGCCGGCCCGACGTAGCGCCTCGGCCATCGCCCGGTGCTTGTCCTCGTGGATCCGCAGCTCCTCGCGATAGCGGGCGACGAGCAGCAGCGCGTAGTCGGTGCCGGCGCCGAAGACGAGGACCGGGAGGATGCTCGCCGACTGGCCGTTCACGGTCACCCCGATCTCGGTCAGCCCGTAGCCGACGCCGCGGGTGGCGAGCTCGGCGAGCCCGACGGCGAACAGCGGGAAGAACCAGAAGATCGGGCTGCGGTAGACGATCAGGAGCAGGACGAAGACGATCCCGGCCGTCGCGAGCAGCAGCGTGCTGTTGATCGACTCGAAGACGTTGACCGCATCGGCGGCGAAGCCGGCGCCGCCGGTGACGGCGGTCTCGACCCCGGGTTGGGCGCTCGACTCGACCTGCTCGCGCGCCAGGTCCACCGGATCGAGCAGGGTGTCGGCCTTGCCGTTGGCGCGGATCGTCGCCTCGAGCACGGCGGTGCTGCCGTCATCGGAGACGACCGGCTTGCCGTAGGGCTCCGTCCGCGGCGGCAGCTCCTGGTTGAGCGCAGCGCGGTCGGCCGCGATCCGCTCGCGGTCGGCCGCGGTGAGCCTGCCGTCGGCCCGCTGGTAGACGATCACGAGCGGCAACAGCTCGTCGCCCTGGATCTCCTCGGCTGCGGCGAGCGCCCGGGTCGACTCGGCATCGCCGGGGAGAAACGACGAGGACTCGTTGTTCTGGGCGTCGTCGAACTCGGCCGGCAGGTTCCCGGCGATGATCGCGACCGCGATCAGGAGCCAGGCGGCGAGGAAGAGCCACTTGAGGCGGGGGCCGGCAGGAAGTGTCAGCGGGCTCCGACGCACGCGGGCGGCCGAGTCTGTCACAGGCGCGGGCGAGGGCGCAGGGCCCGGGACGACCAGCGCGATCGTCTAACGTCCGCCCGGCTCAACCCGGGAGAAAGGCGGTCGGCGAGATGGCGGAGGCGAGCTTCGGAGGACGTGAGGTGGTGATCGTCGAGGCGGCGCGCCTGCCCGTCGGTCGCGGACACGAGGAGAAGGGCTACTACAGGGACACCCATCCCTCGACGCTGCTCGCGGGGGTCTACGCGGAGCTCGTCGGCCGTGCCGGCGTCGATCCGGCCGAGGTCGGCGACGTGATCTGCGGCTGCGTGCAGCAGTTCGGCGAGCAGGGGATGAACATCGGCCGCAACGCCTGGCTCGAGGCCGGGCTGCCGGTCGAGGTGCCGGCGACGACCGTCGATCGCCAGTGCGGATCTGCCCAGCAGGGCATCAACTTCGCTGCGGCGCTGGTTGCCTCGGGGGTGCATGACGTCGCGATCGGCGGCGGCGTCGAGCACATGGGCCACATCTCGTTCGCCGACGGCTTCGAGGTGATGAAGGAGCACGGGGCCGCCTTCACCCCGGAGCTGCTCGAGCGCTTCGACCTCGTCAACCAGGGCCTCTCGGCGGAGATGATCGCCGAGCGGTGGGAGATCCCCCGCTCCGAGCTCGACGAGATCGGCGTTCGCTCCCACCGGCTCGCGGCCCGGGCGACGGACGAGGGCCGCTTCGAGCGCGAGATCGTCCCCTTCCAGGTCAACGGCGACACCTACGTGACCGACCAGGGGATCCGTCCCGACACCAGCATCGATGCCCTGAGCAAGCTGAAGCCGGCGTTCAAGGAGGATGGCCGGATCACCGCCGGCAACAGCTCGCAGGTATCCGACGGGGCGGCCGCCCTCCTGCTGATGGCCGCCGAGAGGGCCGACGAGCTCGGCGTCCGGCCGCGGGCCAGGATCGTCGACCAGACGACGGTCGGCGTCGATCCGGTGATCATGCTCACCGGCCCGATCCCGGCGACCCGGAAGCTGCTCGAGCGCAACGGGATGGTGATCGACGACATCGACCTGTTCGAGGTCAACGAGGCATTCGCCTCGGTCCTCGCCGCCTGGCAGCGCGAGCTCGATCCCGACATGGACAGGGTCAACGTCAACGGCGGCGCGATCGCGCTCGGCCACCCGCTCGGCTCGACCGGAGCCCGGCTGATGACCACGCTCCTGCACGAGCTCGAGCGCAGCGACCGGGAGGTCGGCCTCGTGACGATGTGCTGCGGCGGCGGCCTCGGCACCGGGACCCTGATCCAGCGCGTCTGACGCCGGGCGGCGGCGACCGGCAGCCGAGCCCGCTTCCGCCCGGGGCTGAGGTTCTAAGACCCGGCCCGGGGGTCCGGCGGGCTCGGGCCGGGACCGCGGGGGTCGCCGGTCTGGCGGGCCAGCTCGTTGAGACGGGCGATCTGGCGCTCGCCCTCGATCCGGGCCGGGTCGTCGGCCGCGAGGCGCTCGACCAGCGCGGCGATGCGGTTTCGGGTCTGCAGGGCGAAGTGCGGGGTCGAGGGGGCGACGAGGGCGCGGATGTCGTCGGCGGTCGGCCTCTGCGCGGGGTTGCGGCGGTCGGGTCGCTCGGCTTCGCTCATCGCCTGAGACTATCCGCGCCGCGGGCGCTCAGCCGCCCGGGCCGTCGGAGCCGGTCGTCGTCGTGGTCGTCGTCTCCGGCGTCGACGTGGTCGTCGTCGCGCCGCCGCCGAGGTCGCCGAGGTCCGGCAGCGTGGCCGTTCCTTCCGTCGCCGGGGGCACGGTCGCGTCGGGGGGCGTTGTCGCCGTGCTGACCGGGGCGAGCTTCGTGAGCTGGTCGACCTGGGCCTGGAACGGGACCGAGATCGCGGCGGCGCTACCGATGATCCAGGTGTGGTTGAAGACCGCGCGCGTCGGGTCGTCCTCGAAGCCGGGCTGAACGTCGCTGAGGAAGCTCTCGAGCGCCGGTGGCACCGTCGCCGCGTCGTCGGTCAACAGCAGCGGCCCGGGGCTGCCGCCGGTGGATGCCAGCGGCGCCGCCGCGACCGCGTCGAGCGGGCGGTCGATGCTGGCGATCGCGAAGCCGTGGCCGGGGTCGTTGATGTTCCAGCCGAAGCCGCCACTGGTGAAGCGGGCGAACGCGATCGCGTTGTCGACCGGGTCCTCGGCGCCGACCCGGGTCGCGCCGTTGAGCTCCTTCAGCGCCTTGTCGGAGATCGCCGACTCGGGTCCGAGGGCGAAGACCGGGGTGTCGGGGTGACGCTTCAGCACCCGCTTGGTCCCCGCCGGCACCTCGTCGCCGTCAGCGAAGACGATCGGATCTCCCGAGCGCGCCGCCCAGGCCGCCGCCGGCATCGCCAGGCCGGGGTCGGTCGAGCCGACGACGAGGATGTGCGCCGGGTGCTTCTCGCCGGTGATCTCGGCCCGCTCGATGTCGACCGCGTCGGCTATGTCGGCGGGATCGGTGCCGTCGATCGGCGTCGTCTTCATCTCGTCGAACGCGGCGACGTCGCCGACCACGAAGGCCTGCGTCCCGTCCGCCTCCTCGAGTCCCGGAAGCGCCAGCGCCGACAGCGCATCGCCGGTCGCCGGGGGGACCTCGTCCGGGGTGCTGAGCAGCACCGGCGTCCCGATCGGGTCGGCGATCAGCGGCGTCGCGGCGAGCGCCTGCTCCCAGTTGTCGGCCGGCGCCAGCGTCACCGCCGAGGTGCCGCCGACTCCGCCCTGGGTCGGGTAGGTGGCGAGGGCGATCGAGGCGGCGTCCTCGATCGCGTCGGCGCCACCGACGCGGGTGGTGTTCCGCGTCGCCTGCTCGGGGAAGCCGGCGACGGCTGCGCTCGGCTCCTCGGCCGGCGGCAGCTCGACCGCCGCCGGCGCCGGAGCGTCGCCGCCGCCGTCGTCGAAGGCGAGATAGCCGGCCGCGAAGCCGATCCCGGCGACGGCGATCACGGCGATCACCGCGGCGGCGCGGCGGGCGCCGTCCGACCACAGCGAGGGCGGCACGATCGGGGGCAGCGAGGGCATCGGGCGGCAGCAGTGTTGCGCAACCGCGGTTGTCGCGCCGCGGCAGCCGCCCGCCCAGGCGCGCCCGCCCGGGCCCTGCGGCTGCCGTTCCACGTCACGCTAGACTGGTTGACTGACCAGTCAATCAGGCGGTCGTGGGATGCGGCCGGCCCGCCGGGAGGGATCAGCAATGAACTTCGCGCTCAACGACGAGCACCTCGCCTTCAAGGACCGTTGCCGGCGCTTCGCCCGCGAGGTGATCCGGCCTGCGGCGCCGATCCACGATGCCGATGAGAGCGTGCCGTGGGAGGTCATGCGCGAGGCCCGCGCCCAGGGACTGAGCGGCCTCGAGCTCATCGAGCACACGGCAGCCGATCCCGATGGGCAGCTCGGCCTGATCCACGCCGAGGAGCTGCACTGGGGCTGTGCCGGGATCGCGCTCGCGATCAGCGGCTCCGGCCTCGCGGCCGCCGGGGTCGCCGCCTCCGGCACGCCCGATCAGATCGCCGAGTGGGTGCCGCAGTGCCTCGGGGTCGGCGACGAGCTCAAGCTCGGGGCCTACGCGGTGACCGAGCCACAGGCGGGCTCCGACGTCAAGAGCCTGCGCACGACCGCGCGCCGTGACGGCGACGAATGGGTGCTGAACGGGACCAAGGTCTTCATCACCAACGGCGGCATCGCCGACGTCAACGTCGTCGTCGCCACCGTCGATCCCGAGCTCGGCCATCGCGGCCAGGCCTCGTTCGTCGTTCCCAAGGACACCGCGGGGCTGCGGATGGGCAAGAAGGAGAGCAAGCTCGGGATCCGCGCCTCGCAGACGGCCGAGCTCGTCCTCGAGGACTGCCGGATCCCGGTCGAGCATCTGCTCGGCGGCCTCGACAAGCTCGAGCGCATGCTCGAGCGGGCTCGCGCCGGCGAGAGCAGCGGCCGCGCATCGAACGCGCTCGCGACCTTCGAGCTGACCCGCCCGATCGTCGGCATCTCGGCGATCGGGATCGCGCAGGCGGCCTACGAGTGGACGCTCGAGCACCTGCTCGGCGACGGCCCGGTGACCGATCCGATCGAAGCGCTCCTGGACGAGAGCTCGACCGCGGGGCGGCCGGCGCTGGAGCGCCAGCACGTCCAGCAGGTCCTCGCCGACGTCGCGACCGAGATCGACGCCGCCCGGTTGCTGTGCCAGCGTGCCGCCTGGATGGGCCGCAACGGCATCCCGCTCGCCGGCGGGCAGGGCTCGATGTCGAAGCTCAAGGCCGGTGACGTGACGATGTGGGCGACGACGCGGCTGATCGACCTCGTCGGACCGGCGGCGGCCTCCTCGCCGCTGGAGAAGTGGTTCCGCGACGCGAAGATCTTCCAGCTCTTCGAGGGCACGGCCCAGGTCCAGCGACTCGTGATCTCGCGAATGCAGGCCGCCGAGTACCGCGAGCGCCTCGCCGAGGCGAGCGCCGCGGTCGCGAGCGCCGAGCGCGAGGCGGCTCGCGAGCCCGCGCTCGCCTGAGCGACGCCGCTCAGATCGAGCCGCCGCGCGCCCTGCTCGGACGGGGCCGTGCAAGGGCGATTGCGCGCTGCACAGCCCGTTGCAGCGTCCCCGAAATCCGTTAAGAAACGCTCACAAACGGGTCTGACGCTGCTACATTGGCGCCCGCTCCGAGTCGATGGCCGGGACCTCCTCTGACATGCGATCGGGCCCACGTACGGGCCTGGCGGCGCTTGCCGTCGCACTCGTCGCGCTTGCCGTCGGCCTGGCGCTGGTCGCCCGCGCGCCGGCCGACCTGCAGGGCAGGCTCGACGCCAAGCAGGACGAGCTCGCCCGGGCGAAGGACAGGAAGGGAGTCCTGACCACCGAGATCTCCCGCTACGAGAGCCGGATCGAGCAGCTCACCGGCGAGGTCGCGGCGCTGCGCACCCGCGAGGCGGCGGTTCAGCAGGAGCTCGACCGGGCCGAGGCGGAGCTTGCGGCCGAGCAGCACGACCTGCGGATCCTGCGCGAGCGGCTCGCCCGTTCGATCGACGCCCTCGAGGAGCGCCTCGTCGCGATCTACAAATCCGACGATCCGAACGCGGTCTCGATCGTCCTGCAGTCGGACGGCTTCGACGACGCGCTCGGCCGCTACGAGTACCTGCAGCGGATCCAGGAGCGCAACTCCGAGATCGTCGGCCGCGTGCGCGAGCTACGCGACGAGACCGCCGCGACGGTCGAGCGGGTCCGCGCGACGCGCGACGCGATCGCCGCCAAGAAGGCCGAGCTCGTCCGCACCCGGCAGGCGCTCGAGGCGCGCGAGGCCGATCTCGACGCTGCCCGGGATCGGAGCGCCCGGGCGCTGGCGCGCGTCGATGGTCACGTTGATCGCCTCGAGGGCGACGTCAGCGACATCCAGGGGAAGATCCAGGAGCAGCTCGCCGCGGCGAGCGGTGTGACGCCGCTGCCGGCGGGGCCGATCCAGGGCGGCTCGTCCGGCTTCATCTGGCCGGTCAACGGCTCGGTCGTCTCCGGGTTCGGGATGCGCTGGGGGCGGATGCACAACGGCGTCGACGTCGCCGTCTCCGCCGGCACGCCGATCCGCGCCGCCAAGGACGGCACGATCGCGTTCGCCCAGTCGGAGGCCGAGAGCGGCGGCTACGGCAACTTCACGTGCATCGACCACGGCGGCGGCCTGTCGACGTGCTACGCGCACCAGTCGAGCTTCGCGATCACCTCCGGGTCGGTCCAGCAGGGCGACGTGATCGGCTACGTCGGCTGCACGGGTCACTGCTTCGGCGATCACCTCCACTTCGAGGTCCGGATCAACGGCAGCGCCGTCGATCCGATGGGCTACCTCTAGCCGCGGCCGAGCTCCCGTTCGAGCCAGCGCAGCGCGGTCGCCTGCAGCTCGGGATCGTGCTGGACCGATCGGTGGTGGCCGCCGGGGACGACGAGGATCCGACGCGGGTCGCCCGCACGCTCGTAGAGCTCCTCCGACCACTCGCTCGGGACCTGCTCGTCGCCGCGGGCGTGGAGCAGGAACAGGGGCTTCGGCGCAACCCGGGCGGCTGCATCACGAAGGTCGTGCTCGCCGAGCCAGGCGACGAGCGCCGCGGCGTCGGCGCGCATCTCGAACCGGCCGGCCCGGAGCCCGGCCCGGAGCCCGTCCTCGGTCGCCGGGCAGATCGCGATCACCCCGGCGACGGCGCGGTCCGTCGCGGCGGCGTGAATCGCCAGATACCCGCCCATGCTCGAGCCGCGGACGCAGACGCAGTCGCCGTCGACGCCGTCGGCAGCCGCCAGGAAAGCCGCCACCCGGCCGACGTCGGCCAGCGCCGCCGGCGCCATCACGTCGGCGCTCTCGCCATGGCCGCGCTGGTCGTAGCTGATCGCCGCCCACCCGCTCGCCGCGCAGAGGCGGCCGAAGTCGGCGTGGTTCTCCTTCGCCGAGCCTGCCCCGTGGACGATCACCATCCCCGGCCAGGGCGGCTCGGCGTCCGGCAGCCACATCCACCAGGGCCGCCCGGCGTGGATGCCGGTGCGATCGGGGGGATCGGGGGTCGGCAGCCGCACCGCCGGCCAACCTAGACGGTCGCCTGCGAATCCGCGCGGGGGCTTGGGATCGATCACCCGCGGCTTGCGGCGGATTCCGTGTGAGAATGGCGACGATGTCCCGCACCACCGCGACCACGACCGGCGATCCGGTTACCGGGTCGCCCGTCTACCCGCTCGGCAGCTCCGTCGCCCGCGACGGCCACGTCGTCGTCGGCGGCTGCGACCTGGTCGCGGTCGCGCGCGAGTTCGGCACCCCGGCCTATGTCTACGCGCCCGAGGACATCCGCGCCCGCGCCCGCGCGTACCTCGAGGCGCTCGCGGCGCGCGGGGTCGACTCGGAGGTGCTGTTCGCGAGCAAGGCGGCGCCGCTGACCGCGATCTACCGGATCTGCCGCGAGGAGGGGCTGAGCGTCGACGTCGCCTCCGGCGGCGAGCTGCACATGGCGCTCGCCGCCGGGTTCGAGCCGGCGCGGATCTACATGCACGGCAACAACAAGTCCGCGGCCGAGCTGCGGATGGCGTTCGCGGCCGGGATCGGCTGCATCGTGGTCGACTCGCTCGACGAGATCGGGCGGGCCGACTGGCTCGCCGACCGCGATCAGGACGTGCTGATCCGGCTCACGCCGGGCATCGCCGCCTCGACCCACGCGTTCGTGCGGACCGGCGAGATCGACTCCAAGTTCGGCTTCGCGATCGACGGCGGCGGGGCGGACGAGGCGGTCGCGGCCGTGGGCCGATCACGCAACCTGCGGCTGGCCGGCTTCCACGCCCACCTCGGATCCCAGATCTACGAGCTCGACACCTACGTACGGGCGATCGAGGTGCTGGCCGGGTTCTGCGGTCCGCACGAGCCGCGGGTGATGAACGTCGGCGGCGGCCTCGGGATCGCCTACACGTCCGCCGACCGGCCGCCGTCGATCGCCGAGTACGTGGATCTCAAGGTCGACGCGCTCACCCGCTGCTTCGATCCGCTGCCACGGATCCTGCTCGAGCCCGGCCGCTCGCTCGTCGGCAACGCCGGCGTGACGCTCTACACGATCGGCACGGTGAAGGAGATCCCCGGCATCCGCACCTACGTCGCCGTCGACGGCGGCATGTCCGACAACCTGCGGCCGATGCTCTACGGGTCCCGCTACGAGGCCGTGATCGCGAACCGTGCCGACGAGCGCGGGACGGCGATCACCACGATCGCCGGCAAGCACTGCGAGTCCGGCGACATCCTCGTCCGCGACGCGGTCCTCGCCGACCCCCGGCCCGGCGACCTGCTCGTGACGCCCGCGACCGGTGCCTACGGCTACGCGATGGCCAACAACTACAACGGGATCCCGCGCCCGCCGGTCGTCTTCTGCAGCGGCGGGCGGGCCACCCTGGCGGTCCGGCGCGAGACCTATGGCGACCTCCTCTCCAGGGATGTCTGAGCGGCGCGTC
>CAZTGN010000065.1:0-6278 GCA_964613275.1 uncultured Conexibacter sp.
GTCGGTCGGGGCGAAGGCCTCCAGATCGATCCCGCAGTCGGCGATCTCCGTCTTCGCCGCGGCCGCCGGGATCGCGGCGGCGAGGCGCTCGGCGAGCCAGCTCGAGTTCGCGATCACCGCGGCGGAGCGTGAGACCACACGGGCTGTCGCAGCCCGGACGCCGCGGATCTCGTCCAGGTTCGCGACGTCGGTCCCGTGCGCCATGACGACCAGGGGGCAGCGGCCGGCCATCGCGGCGGCGGCCCCGGCGGCCCCGGCGGGGAACAGGAAGTGGGCGAAGACGACGTCGGGCCGGAAGCGACGTGCGGTCGCGACCGAGCTCGCGACGAGGCGGCCGTACTTGGTCGGGGGCCCGCCGCGGCGGCTGATCGCGGTCACCTCGACCTCGTTGCCGCGGCGCCCGAGCTCGGCCGTGAGCGGGACGAGGAAGCTGCCGAGGTCCGGGTTCTCCGGGCTCGGCCACATCTGGGTGACGAGCTGGATCCGCACCGAGGCCTCCGCGGCCAGCTATCCGATCAGCTTGCGGATCGTGAACGTGCGCGGTCCGCGCGGCGTCTCGACGGCGATCTCGGTGCCGATCCGCCCGTCGCGAAGGGCGCGCCCGACGGGGGACTCCGCCGACAGCCGGCCGGCGCTCATGTCGGCCTCGGTGGCGCCGACCAGCGTCCAGGTGTGGACGGCGCCGGCGTCGTCGGCGACCTCCGCCGTGCGGCCGAACGCGAACCGGTCGGGCTCGCCGTCCTCGGCGGCGACGACCACGGCATCCCGCAACCGCGCCCGCAGCCGCTTGATCTTCGTCTCGAGGTGCGCCTGATCCTCCTTGGCGATGTGGTACTCGGCGTTCTCCTTGAGATCGCCGTGCTCGCGGGCCGCCTTGATCCGCTCCGCCATCCGCTTCCGCGCCGGCCCCTCGAGCTCGGCCAGCTCGGCCTCGAGCTCGCGCAGGCCGTCGGCGGTGATCGACCCGCCGCCCGCCGTCGGCTTTCCGCTGCTGCCCACGGCCCGCACCTTGGCAGATCGGCCTCGGGACGCTCAGCGCGGGTTGAGCTTGCCGAAGCCCTTCATCAGCCGGTCGCGATCGACCGGGCCGTCGATGCCGCCGATCGTGCCGCTGCTCGTGTACTGCCAGATCGTCCAGCCCTTGCCGGCCCAGCTCGCCGCCGGGACCAGCGGGCTCGGGACGTCGAAGTTGGCGACCCAGAGCGGGTAGCCGTGGGTGGCGAACCAGTCGCTGTCGCCGGTCGCCGCCCAGCTCGAGGCGTTCGTGTAGATGATCGGCTTGACGTCGAGGCCGTGCTCGACCCGCTTCAGCCAGGTCCTGATCCAGACCCGCAGGTTGCGTTCGCCGATCTGCGTGAACGGGTGCTCGACGTCGAGCGCCGGGCGCAGGTCGCGCCGTCGGACCTCGCCGACCACGGCGACGAACCTGTTCGCCTCGCGGCGCGCGTCCGTCTTCGTGTTCTCGCGTCCCGGACCGGCGGCGAACGCCCGGTGGTAGGCGCCGACCCGGAGGCCGATGCGGCGAGCCTGCGCGTAGTTGCGGTCGAACCAGGGATCGCGCCCGCACTCCTCGGGGACGACCGTGCAGTCGCGGCCGTAGCCGCGGCTGGCGGCCAGGTACGCGAAGCGGATGTCGGCGCGGCCGACCAGGTTCCAGCCGACCCGGCCCTGAAAGCGCGAGACGTCGATCCCCTCGATCGGCTCGCGGGGCGCGGCAGCGGTCGGGCCGGGGAGGATCACGCTCGCGAGCAGGGCCGCGAGCAGCGGGCACGCGAGCAGGGCGGCGACGGTCGACGCGGTGATTTTCGGTTTGCCGCTCATGCCTGGTCCAAACACTGCGAAGGCCGAATAGTTGTCGCCGGGGCGGCCGGACGGTCGAGCGCGGCTACGGTGAAGCCCCCGGACGCACCTGCCGCCGGCATCGGCTCGCCGGCCATTGGTCCCGAGCTCCTCCCGGATGCTGGAGCAGATCGGGTCCAACGCAGCGGTGCCGCCGCCCCGCTCGGTGGCGACTAGACTCGGGGCCACGAGGACGGGATGGGCAATCCGGGGAGAGCAGCGAGATGGACGGCCGCCGCGACGGTCGTCGCCGGCCTCGCGCTCGCGCTCGCCGCCGTCGCCTCGGCCTCGCCCTACATCCACGCCCACCGGGGCGGGCCGCTGAAGACGGTCCGGGGCGAGCTCCGTCCCGCCTACCCGGAGAACTCGCTCCCCGCCTTCCGCCACGCCGCCGATCTCGGCTTCGTCTTGGAGATGGACGCCATGGTCACCGCCGACGGGCGGGCCGTGGTCATGCACGACGCTTCGCTGAAGCGGACGACCACCTGCACCGGGCTCGTCGCCGAGCGCACGCTGGCCGAGATCCGCGAGCAGTGCGAGATCGACGTCCTCGGCACCGATGAGATCTCGCGTCATCTCGGCCGCCGCGACGACCGCCGCGCCAAGGTGCCGACGCTGGTCCAGGCGCTCGAGCTCGCCCACCGCAAGGGCGTGGGCGCGAACGTCGAGATCAAGAACTACCCCGGCCCCGGCTTCGATCCGAGCCCTCAGTTCGCCCTGCGGGTCGCCCAGGAGATCAAGCGATCCGGCTTTCCGCCGGATGATCTGATCCTGCAGAGCTTCCTGCCCGGCAACGTGGCCCCGTTCGGTGACGACCCCTACTTCGACTCGAGCGAGACGTCGTTCCTGTCGCTGGCATCCGTCAACGGCGTCGCCGTCCAGATCGCCGCCGCCAACGGCTTCGATTGGGTCTCCCCGGAGTGGCCGGTCAGCAGCGAGTGGATCTCCGAGGCCCACGACGCCGGCCTGCGGGTCGTCCCGTACACGTTCGAGCGCCGCGGCGGAGCGAAGGCGGCGACCACGGCCGGCGCCGATGCCTTGATCGCCAACGACCCGCTCGCCGCCCGCGAGGCGGCAAAGGCGGTCGAGCCGCCGCGCCCGGCACAGCCGAAGCCGCCCTCGGCCGCCACCTGCGCCCGCTTCCGCGCCGACAACCGTGCCCATCCGGTCGTCAACTTGCTGCGCCGGAACCGCAGCGGTCCCCGCGTCTTCGCGCTCCAGTACAAGCAGGATCTGCGCAACGTCGTCAGCTACCGCTCGTTCCGGAACAAGATCGAGTGCATGATTCGCGACTACGTGAAGCCGCACCTCGCCCGGGACCGTCCGAACGTCGTCGCGCTGAACGAGGACGTCGGGCTGATGACCCTGGCGACCGGCCCGCGCGGGAAGGAGACCCGCGAGATCTTCGAGGATCCCGGGAACATCCCCGGCTGCGAGGGCATCCCCTCGCCGTGCGGCGTGGCGGTGGCGCTCGGGACGCTCGACGAGGCGTACGCCGATGTCGAGGACGCCTACGCGGAGCGCTTCGACATCCCCGGCTTCTCGAAGACCTTCGTGGCCGGGACCGACACCTTCGCGCGCGGCTGGATGCAGACGTTCAGCGACCTCGCTCGCCGCTACCACGTCTACATCCTCGGATCCAACAACCAGACCCAGTTCCGCGAGTCCGTCGATCCGGAGGAGATCGCGACCTTCGCCGATCCCGACGTCAACGACCCCTCCAGCGCCTTCGTCGCAACCGGGCCCGAGGTCTACAACGAGGCGTTCATGTGGGCGCCGCGCAACGTCACCGCGGACGGGCCGCGGCCGCTGCGCAACGTCGTCGCCGACAACAGGAAGGTGCCGCTGACCCCGATCGAGCAGGCGATCAGCCTGACGCCGGGGCCGAGCAGCGGCCCGGACGGGATCGAGAACGTGCGCCCGTACCGGATCCCGGGCACGAAGGCGCGGATGTCGTTCGCGACGAGCCTGCCGGCGTTCGTCTACGACGGCGGTCCGGTGACTCCGTTCGGCGAGGCACCGGGCCCGGGCATCGACCCCTGCGCGGACACCGCGAGCTACTACATGTACTGCCTCGACGCGCTCGGAACCAACCTCGTCATGCAGGACGAGGCGAACCCGGGGATGTGGGCGACGCCGAACGAGTGGCAGCCGCTCGAGTGGATGTCGTCGACCTGGCGCGCGGTCGCCGATCCGACCGTCGAGTTCGACTACAACGTGACCCCGCACATGGTCGGCAACCTCGCCGACCTCGTCTTCGACGGCCAGACCGCGATCACCCAGCGGGGCCTGAAGGGGCCGCGCGGCGCGAAGCGGTCGCGGGCGAGCTGCAACTACGTCGGCAACGACCGCTTCGTGGCGGCCGAGGACCCGTCCGAGTACGAGGTCTACGCGGGGCCGAAGCGCGAGTTCCTCGGCCTCGCGCCGTGGGCGATGCGGGACGCCTCGCGGGCGGAGCTGCGCGAGCTCGGCGCGGCGCTGGCGCCCGGCAGCGGCGCCGCGCGCGAGAACGACTACCTCGAGACGGCGGTGGTGGCCGACCTGCCGTACCCGCCGGTCCCGCGCCGGCCGAACTGCTCCGGTTGAGCCCCGGCCGGCTCCCGAGCCGGCCGATGCGCGATCATCGGGGCGATGGACGAGGCGGGACAGCCGCTCCGCGACGCGCACGGCAGGGCGATCACCGACCTGCGCGTGTCGGTCACCGACCGCTGCAACTTCCGCTGCCAGTACTGCATGCCGGCCGACGGGCTGCCGTGGCTGGACCGCGAGGAGGTCCTCTCCTTCGAGGAGATCGAGCGTCTCGTCGCGGTTCTGGTCGGGCTCGGGATCGAGGACGTCCGCCTGACCGGCGGCGAGCCGCTCGTCCGCAAGGACTTCCCCCGCCTCGTCGCGACGCTGGCGGCCGTCGACGGCCTCCGCGACCTCTCGCTGACGACGAACGGCTACCTGCTCGAGCGCGACGCCGCCGCCCTCGTCGATGCCGGGATCGACCGCGTCAACGTCTCGATCGACTCGCTCGCCCGCGACCGCTTCTTCCAGATCACCCGACGCGACGCGCTGCCGCAGGTCCTGCGCGGGCTCGAGGCGATCGCCGCCCACGAGCGCGTCCGCCCGATCAAGGTCAACGCGGTCGCGATGCGCGACTTCACCGAGCGTGAGGTCGGCGCCTTCGTCGAGCTCGCGCGCACGAGCGACTTCCAGGTCCGGTTCATCGAGTTCATGCCGCTCGACGCCGACCACTCCTGGACGCCGGAGGCGGTCCTGACCGGGGCCGAGCTGCGGGAGCTGATCGAGCGCGAGCACGAGCTCGTCGAGCGGCCGCGCGAGCCCTCGGCGACGGCGCGCGTCTACCGGTTCGCCGACGGCCGCGGCGAGATCGGCTTCATCAACCCGGTCAGCGAGCCGTTCTGCGCCGACTGCAACCGGATCCGCCTGACCGCCGAGGGCAAGCTCCGCACCTGCCTGTTCTCGATCCACGAGACCGACCTGCGCGAGCCGCTCCGCACCGGCGCGACGGACGGCGAGCTCGAGGAGATCGTCCGCGACGCCGTCTGGCGCAAGGAGCTCAAGCACCGCGTCGGCGAGCCCGGCTTCCGGCCGCCGCCGCGCCCGATGAGCGCGATCGGCGGGTAGGTAGGCGCGGCGATCAGCTCTGCTTGACGATCGCGTACATGATCCGCTCCGCGACCTCGATGATCACCTCGCCGATCCGTGCACAGCGCCGGTAGAGCTCGCGTAGCTTGATCCGGAGCCGCATGTCCTCCTCGTGGAGCAGGTTCTCCATGCCGCGGTAGTAGGCGTTGCCGATGTGGTGTTGGACGCCGATCGCCGCCTCGGCCGCGGCGTTCGCCGCGTCGTCGTCGGTCCCGAGCGCGGCGATCGCGTCATCGAGGTGGCGTACCGCCTCGCCCATCAGGTCCGCCATCGCCGCCAGCCCCTCGTCGGGCGCGCAGTCGAGCACCTCGGCCTCGGCCACCAGGTCGCGCGCGTAGTCGAGGATCTGGTCGATCCCGCGCGACAGCGCGAACACGTCCTCGGGCTCGAGCGGGATCACGAACGCCGCCCTCAGGGCGCTGACCAGCTCGCGCTTGCGCCGATCGCCGCGGGGCTCGGCGTCGCGGACGGCCTCGGCCGCCTCGGGGTTGCCGTGCGCCCACTCGGCGAACGCCCCGAGCCCCTCGAGCGTCACCGCCGTCTGCGCCCGCAGCAGCCCGGTCACGTCCGGCGGCTCGGGCAGGAACCAGCGGGTCAGGCTCACGCGATCGCCTCCCAGATCGCGAAGGCGGCGATGGCGAGCGCCCCCGCTGCGGGGATCGTGATCAGCCAGGCGAGGGCCATCTGCCGGACGACGGCCCAGCGGACGTGGTGGATCCGGCGCCTGCCGGTGCCGATTCCGGCGATCGAGGAGGCGACGACCTGCGTCGTCGCCACCGGCCCGC
>CAZTGN010000065.1:6288-8165 GCA_964613275.1 uncultured Conexibacter sp.
AACGACGCGCCGAGGATGATCGCCGAGGAGGCCGACTGGATGGCAGGCCGCGCTACCGCCGGGAACCGCTACGGCCGTCGCCCCACGGAACGAATGATCCGCCATCCGCCGAGCGTCGTCCCCACTGTCAGCGCCACCGCACAGGAGACAGTCGCCCAGGTCGGAGCCGAGAGGGACGCGATCCGCCCGTCGGCCAAGAGCAGCGCCGCGACCACGCCGACCGACTTCTGGGCGTCGTTGGCGCCGTGGCTGAACGCGAGCGCGGCCGACATCAGCCACTCGCCGCCGGCGACGGGCCGGTCCCAGCGGTGGGTCGCCCGCCGCCAGCCCCGGCGGATCAGGCGGATGACGACGAGTCCGCCGAGCGCGCCGAGGGGAGGGGAGACCGCGAGCGCGATCAACGTGCCGAGGACGCCGACCGGATGGATGCCCTCGAAGCCGCCCCAGAGCACGGCGCCGGTGCCGCCCTCGACCAGCGCGGCGCCGACGAGGCCGCCGACGAGCGCGTGCCCGGAGCTCGAGGGCAGCCCGAGCCGCCAGGTGATCAGGTTCCAGACGACCGCCCCCGCCAGCCCCGATCCGATCACGGCGGCGGCCGCCGCCGGGCTCACGGTGACGATGCCGCCGATCGTGTCGGCGACGGCCGCTCCGACGAGCAGCGGCCCGAGCAGGTTGAAGACCGCGGCGAGGACGATCGCCTGCCGCGGGGAGGCGGCCCGCGTCGCGACGAGCGTGGCGATCGCATTCGAGGCGTCGTGAAGGCCGTTGGTCACCGCGAAGGTGAGCGCCAGCGCGATCGCGATCACGAACCCGACCTCCATGGCAGGCGGACTCTATGCCGGAGCGCCGTCGGCCATCGCCGGCGGCCGGTGCGGGCATCGGCCGCCGCCGGCCCCGCAAGGGCGGTTGCAGGCGGCGCCGGTGCATCCGCCGCCGCGCCTAGCTTCGCGGGCGATGCTGCACGAGGCGACCAACGTCGGCTTCGAGGAGCGGCGCACGCTCGTCGGGCGCCATTACCGGCTGCTCGTCGACGGTGATCCGGCGGGCCCGCCGGTCGGGCGTCGGGCCTGGTGTCGCCTCGGCGAGCTCCAGGGGTCGATCGCGGTGGCCGTCGGCGAGCGCCGCGAGCGCCGCTACTGGCTCTATCGGGACCGGATCTGGTGGGAGCGCGACGAGCTCGGACCCACCGATGTCGAGGCCCTCGCCGACGAGCGGCTCGAGCGGAAGCGGCGCCGGCTCGAGCGCGCTCACAGCCGCGCCGCCAATGCGGCGACGCCGGAGCGGGCGCCGATCCCGCGCGAGGTCCGGCTGGCGGTGTTCGAACGCGACGGCGGCCGCTGTGTCGGCTGCGGAGCGCGGGCGCTGTTGCAGTTCGATCACGTGATCCCGGTCGCGCTCGGCGGCTCGAGCTCGGCGGCGAACCTGCAGCTCCTCTGCGACGAGTGCAACCGCGCGAAGGGAGCCACCCTCGGCTGACCACTAGATTCGGCAGCGCAATGAGCGTGGACGGTCCCCGCATCGTCATCGTCGGCGCCGGCATCGGCGGCATCGCCGCCTGCGTCGAGCTGCAGTCGCACGGCTTCGACGCGATCACCGTGCTCGACCGGGCCCCCGAGCTCGGCGGCACCTGGCACTACAACGGCTACCCCGGCGCCGCCTGCGACGTGCCGAGCCACCTCTACTCGCTCTCGTTCGCGCAGCGCCGCGACTGGGAGCGGCTCTGCCCGACCCGCGACGACATCCTCGGCTACCTGCGCGAGGTCGCCCGCGAATACGGGGTCGATCGCCGGATCGTGACCGGCGTCGAGGTCACGGCATGCCGCTGGGACGATGGCCGGCGGGTGTGGACGACGACCGGCGCCGACGGGCGGAGCTGG
>CAZTGN010000065.1:8175-11698 GCA_964613275.1 uncultured Conexibacter sp.
GAGAGCGAGGCGGTGATCGTCGCGACCGGCCAGCTCCATCGCGAGGCCTACCCGCGGATCGAGGGGATCGAGTCGTTCGCCGGCGAGAGCTTCCACTCAGCCGGCTGGGACCACGACTACGAGCTCGCGGGCAAGCGGGTCGCGGTCGTCGGGACCGGAGCGAGCGCCGTCCAGTTCGTGCCCGAGATCGCCGGCGTCGCCCGCGAGCTCCTCGTCTTCCAGCGGACCGGCAACTGGTTCCTGCCGCGCCGCAACCTGCCCTACCGGGCAATCCTGCGCTGGGGGATCAGGACGATCCCGGGGCTGCAGGCGGCGCGCCGGCGGTTCGTCTTCAACTACGGCGAGTCGCTGACCGCGATGATCCGCAACCCGCGCACGCTCGGCCGGATCGGGCGGCTGCGCTCGACGCTGTTCATGCGGCGCCAGCTCCGCGACCCCGAGGTCCGGCGCAAGGCCTGGCCCGACTACACCTTCGGCTGCAAGCGGGTGCTGTTCAGCTCCTACTTCCTGCCGGCCCTGCAGCGTCCCGACGTCGAGCTCGTGACCGAGCCGATCGCCGCGATCACGCCCGCCGGCCTTCGCACCGCCGACGGCCGCGAGCACGCGGTCGACTGCATCATCTGGGCCACCGGGTTCCGGACGACCGACTTCATGCATCCGATGGAGATCGTCGGCGCCGGCGGCCGCACCCTGGCCGAGGAGTGGGAGGGAGGCGCCCACGCCCACCTCGGGATCGCCGTGCCGGGATTCCCGTCGCTGTTCCTCATGTACGGCCCGAACACGAACACCTCGGGCGGCTCGATCGTCTTCTACCTCGAGGCCCAGGCCGCCTACATCCGCCAGGCTCTGCAGCGGGTCCGCGACGCCGGCGCCGCCGCGATCGCCGTCCGCCCCGAGGTCGAGGCGGCCGGCGACCGCGAGATCCAGGCCCGCTTCGCCGGCACCGCCTGGCTCGAATGCGACTCCTGGTACCGGAACGAGGGCGGCCGGATCGTCACCAACTGGCCCGGCTACATGCGCGAGTACGCGGAGCGCACCGCGGAGCTCGATCCGGAGGAGTTCGAGCTGGTCGCCTGAGGCCGGGGCTCCCGCGAGTCGATCGCGAGTGGTCGGTTACGACGAGCATCCCGTCGAAAGCTCGCACTCGTGGATTTCCGATGCCCAGGCTCTACCTATGCAATGCTTAGGCAGATGGCGGCGGATCTCAGCCTCGGCGAGGCGGCGAAGCGGATCGGCGTCAGCGTCGACACGCTGCGCCGCTGGGACCGCGACGGCAAGCTCGAGACGACGCGCGACGGCAACGATCGGCGCCGTGTCCCGGTCGCCGAGGTCGAGCGGCTGCGGGCGGCGCCGGAGCGCCACCGGACCGGCGACGAGCTCTCGACCCGGAACCGGTTCGCGGGCCGGGTCGTGTCGGTCGAGGTCGACGGGGTCATGGCACTGGTCGAGATCGAGGCCGGACCGCACCGGGTGACGGCGGCGATCACGCGCGACTCGGTCGAGGAGCTCGGCCTCGCCGAGGGCGTCGAGGCGACGGCCCTGGTCAAGGCGACCTCGGTGATGGTCGAGCGCGGCGGCCGGGCTTGAGCGCGATCCGCGTCCTCGGCGCCGCGATCGCGCTCGCGGCCGTGACCGCCGCCGGCTGCGGCGGATCCGATGACTCCCCGCAGGAATCGAGCCCCGAGCTGGTCGTCTTCGCCGCCGCCTCGCTGGGACCGGCGTTCGAGCGGTACGGCGACGAGTTCGAGGATGCCGACGTCAAGTTCTCCTTCGCGGGCTCCGACGACCTCGCGGCGCAGATCCGCCAGGGCGTCACCCCCGACATCTACGCCGCCGCCAACACCGCGCTTCCCGACGCGCTCCATTCCGACGGCCTGCTCGGGGAGCCGACGACGTTCGCAACGAACAAGCTCGTGATCGGCGTCCCCCAGGGCTCCGCCATCGACGACATCGCCGACCTCGAGGAGCCCGGCGTGAAGATCGCGATCGGCGACGAGGACGTTCCGGTCGGCATCTACACGCACGAGGTGCTGAAGGCGCTCAGGCCGGACGCCGAGGAGGCGATCCTCGCCAACGTCGCCAGCAGCGAGCCGGACGTCGCCGGGATCGTCGGCAAGCTGACGCAGGGAGCGGTCGACGCCGGCTTCATCTACCGCAGCGACGTCGATGCGACGAGCGGCGCCGTCGCGGCGGTCGGGATCCCGGCCGACGCGAGCCCGGACGTCGCCTACGGGATCGCCGTGACGACCGACGCCGCCCGGCCCGGGCCTGCGCGGGAGTTCGTCGACGGCGTCGTGTCCGGGGAAGGCCAGGAGATCCTGCTCGACTCCGGCTTCGGCCCTCCGTCGCGGTGACGGTCGCGGCCTCGACCGGCTTTCGGCTGCTCTCGGCCGCGGCGCTCGCGCTGCTCCTCGGCTTCCTCGCCCTGCCGCTCGTCGCGCTGTTCGCCGAGACCGCGCCCGGCGACCTCGTCGCGAGCCTCGGCGAGCGCGGCGCCGCCGAGGCGCTCTGGCTGAGCCTGCGGACGTCGCTGGTCGCGATGGCGCTGATCGTCGTCGTCGGGACCCCCGCCGCCTACCTGCTCGCCCGCCGCCGGTTCCGGGGGCGGGCGGCCCTGATCACGCTGATCGAGCTGCCGCTCGTCCTGCCGCCGGCCGCTGCGGGGATCGCGCTGCTGGCCGCGTTCGGCCCCAACGGCCTGATCGGCGGCGCGATCGAGGACGCCGGCTTCGAGCTCGTCCTGCAGACGGCCGGGGTCGTCGTCGCGCTCACGTTCGTCGCGGCGCCGTTCTACGTGCGCGGGGCGATCGCGGCGTTCGAGGCGCTCGACGCAGATCTGCTGGACGCCTCGCGGACGCTCGGCGCCGCTGACGCGCGGACGTTCGCCCGGGTCGCGATCCCACAGGCGCGTGCGGGCATCGCCTCGGGCGCCGCACTCGCCTGGGGAAGGGCGCTGGGCGAGTTCGGCGCGACGCTGATGTTCGCCGGCTCGCTCGAGGGTCGGACGCAGACGGCGCCGCTGGCGATCTTCGAGTTCCTCGCCCGCGACTTCGACGCCGCGCTGGCCCACTCGGCGGTGCTCCTGGTCGTCTCCGCGTTCATCCTCCTCGCCGTGAAGCTGGTCGGCGGGCGGCCGGAGGGGGCCGATGCTGACCGCTGAGCTCGGCGCCCGTCGCGGCGGGTTCGATCTCGACGTCCGTGTCGAGGTGGATCGCGGTAGGTGTCTGGCGCTCGTCGGGCCGTCCGGATCGGGGAAGAGCACGCTGCTGCGCGCCATCGCCGGCCTGATCCGCCCCGACCGCGGTGCCGTGGCGGTCGCCGGCGAGACCTGGTTCGACGCCGCGGCCGGGATCTCGCTCCCGGTCGAGCGACGGCGGGTCGGGCTCGTCTTCCAGGACTACGCGCTGTTTCCGCGGATGTCGGCCTGGCGCAACGTCGCCTACGGGGCCCGCGGCTCGCGCCGTGAGCGGCGCCGGGGCGCGATCGCAGCGCTCGAGCGCCTCGGCCTCGCCGGGCGCGCCGA
>CAZTGN010000066.1:0-11669 GCA_964613275.1 uncultured Conexibacter sp.
GACGCCGCCGGCGCGAAGCGCCCGCCCGCTAGCCGATCGCGCGCCTGATCCCGTCGGCGAGCCCGCGCAGGCCCTCGCCGCGGCGGCGGCGCCGGACCTCGATCAGGACGAGGGCCGTGCCGGCGACGCCGCCGACCGCGGCCGCCGCGACCGGGCGGACCCAGTTGCGCGGGTCCCTGAGCGCCTGCAGCTCCGTCTCGGAGAGCTCGTCCGCCCACCACGAGAGCTCGTTGGCGGCGGCGCCGGTCAGCTTCGAGAGGGTCTCCTCGAGCCGGCCGCCGAGCCGCTCCGGCGGCTCGATCGGGCGCAGCGCGTCGGCGAGCAGGCGCTCGAGATCCTCCGACTCCAGGCGTGGCTCACTCATCGGCGGCCGCCGCCGGCTCCAGCTCCTCCTCGAGCTGCCGGATCGCGCGATGGATCAGGACCTTCGTCGCGCCGTCGGTGCGTCCCAGCGCCCGGGCGATCTCGCGATTCGACATGCCGAGCGAGAAGCGCATGATCAGGGCCTCGCGGCGGTCCTCCGGCAGCCGGTCGAGACCGGAGATGACCTCGCGCATCCGCTCCCGCCCCTCGACCACGCGCTCGGTCCCGTGCGGGTGCTCGACCGGCTCGACGTTGTCGAGCGCGGCGGTCGGCCGTCGCGAGCGGTCGCGGTGGTAGTTGGCGGCGAGGTTGTGCGCGATCCGGATCAACCACGGGCGCAGCGGCCGGCCGTCGGACTCGCGCCGTGCCCGCCCGAAGTGCCGGTAGGCCTGCAGGAACGTCTGCTCGGTCAGGTCCTCGGCGTCGTGGTGATTGCCGATCCGGTAGTAGCAGTAGGAGTAGACGTCGCGCAGATGGTCGCGGTAGAGCGCCTCGAAAGCGCGGTCGAGCTCGCGTTTGCCGGCGGCGCCGTTGCCGGACGCGGCCACGGCCGGATCGGTGCTCGGGCTCTCCTCCACGCGGCAAGCCTAGATGACCGGACCCGTGGGCCCGCGGGCGGAATCGCGCGCCGTCGGCTTCCGTGGGCGCGCTCACGCCGCGGTCCTCGCCCGCTCGGCCCGGCGCAGGCCCTCGACCCATTCGACCGCGCTCATCTCGCCGTCGATCAGCGCCGCGAGCCCGCTCAGGCCGCCCGCCTCGACGCCGGCACGCTCGACCGCGGCCGCGATCAGCGGCACCGAGTCGAGGCCCTCCGAGGCCTGCCCGATCCGCTCCGGGATCTGCTCGGCGGGCACGCCGCTTCCAAGCAGCTCGCCGGCGCGCCGGTTGCGGCTGCCGGGGGCGAGGACGGTTGCCGTCAGGTCACCGACCCCCGCGAGGCCGGCGAAGGTCTCGGGCGAGCCGCCCCGCAGGGTCGCGTAGATCGAGCACTCGCGCCAGACCTCGGCGGCGGCGATCCCGGCCGCGTTGAGTCCGTGCGGCGCCGCCGCGGCAGCCGCCAGCGAGGCGGCGTTCTTGGCCGCTCCGGCCATCTCGACGCCGTTCACGTCCGGCGAGCGCTCGCAGATCAGGCCGGCCCGGTCGAAGACGACGCCGAGCTGCGCCCGCAGATCCTCGTCGCGGCTCGCCAGCACCAGCGCCGCGGTCCCCGACGCCGCCTCCTTCGCGTGCGCGGGCCCGCCGAGGGCGGCCAGCGCCCGCGAGCGGATGCGCTCGTCCACGTACTCGCTCGGCAGCGTGCCGAGCGGCGGGACGAGGCCCTTGCTGAGCATCAGGACCGCGGTCCGCGATCCGATCCGGTCGGCGAGCGAGCCGACGGCGGCGGGCAGCGACGAGGACGGAACCGCGAGGCAGACGAGGTCGAGCCCGGCGACCTCGATGTCGGCCGCGCGCTTGACCGTGATCGAGTCACTGAGGGTGATCCCCGGCAGGTAGGGGTTCTCGCGGGTGCCGGCCACGCGCTCGGCCTGCTCGGCGGTACGACAGCCGAGCTGGACCTCGACGCCGCCGCGCGCGAGCAGCACCGCGACCGCCGTCCCCCAGCTGCCGGCGCCGATCACCGCCGCCTTGCGCATCGGCGGCAGCCCGCCCAGCCACTCCCACTGCAGCTCGACGTTCGGCCAGATCCGGCCGGTGACCAGCGCCGCAAGCGACGGCGACGGGTGCTCGGTACGCGGGAACGTGAGCGCCTTGCCGGCGCGAAGGCGCACCTTCCGCGGACGGATCCGCCAGCCGTCGCGAACGTGCTCGGAGCCGTGCACGGCGACGGGCAGCACCGCCGCCCCCGACTCGAGGGCGAGGCGGCCGACGCCGCGGTGCGGGGGCGCCAGCGAGCCGTGCCTGATCCGTGTCCCCTCGGGGAAGATGCAGAGCGCGCCGCCGCGCTCGAGGATCCGCCGCGAGGTCTCGAGCGTCTCCGCGTCCGCCTCGCCGCGACGGACGGGATAGGCGCCGAGGCGGCTCAGCACCCAGCCCTGCCAGCGCGGCTCGAACAGCTCGACCTTCGCGACGTAATGCATCGGCCGCCGCCACGGCAGCGTCGCGCCGATCACGAACGGGTCGAGGAAGCTGCGGTGGTTGGCGGCGACGATCAAGCCGCCCGCGGCGCGAGCGTGCTCGCGCCCGAGCCGCTCGAGCCGGAGCCAGATCAGGAACGCCGGCACGAGGAATGCCCGGCAGATCACGTACAGCGGCCAGTTGACCCCCTTCGTGCGCGTGTACTCGTGGTAGCCGGCGATCCGCTCGGCGCCGATCCGCTCCGACGCGCCCGTCTGCGGCGCCCTGCGCGGCGCCTCGGTGGTCGCGCCGTCGCTTCCGCTGTCTCCCTCGTCGGCCACCGCGAAGCGGTACACGCGCCGCAACGGCCAGTTACAGCCCCGGAGGCGGCGATCCCGACCCCCGGCGGGGGCCGCGGCCGCCCCTATGCTGGTGCGGCCGCGCCGGAGTAGCTCAGCTGGCAGAGCGCGTGATTTGTAATCACGAGGTCACGGGTTCGATCCCCGTCTCCGGCTTCGGGATGCGGCCCTACAGCCGGGGCCGGCGACGGCCGCCGCCCGTCCGGCGGATCGGGTGAGCCGGGAGGCGGTCAGGCCGCCGCGCCGGTCGAGGTCGCCCCGGCGGCGGAGACGTGGACGACCGGGACCTCGACCTCGGCCCGGATCTGCTCGACCGCACCGCGCTCGAGCCAGCGTGACTGCTGCGGCGCGTGGGTCGAGACGATCACCTCGTCGGCACCGAACCAGGCGAGCGCATCGGTCGCGGCAGCGACCGGATCCTCGTCGCCGACGACGCCGGTCGCAGCGATGCCCTTGCGTCGCAGCGCGACCAGCGAGCGCTCCAGCCGCTGCCCCGCCTCGCCACGGGCGCCGTCGATGTCGGAGGCCAGGTGCTGGAGCCGCGTTCGCGCCAGCGCCGGGCAGACGAGCAGGATCTCGGCGTCCTCCCGGGCTTCGCAGCGGCCGGCGATCTCGTCGAGCAGCGCCTGCCGCTCGATCGTCTCGTTGGCGACGACGAGGATCCGGTGCCGGCGGGCATCGATCGGCGCGAGGTCGATGTCGCCGGGCATCGTGCCCCTCGCCTCGCGCAACAGCAGCAGCACCCCGACGGCGGCGAGGACGGCCGCGACCACGAGGCCGGCGAGGACGCCGAGGAGCGCCCCGGCGGCGATCGCGACCAGGATCGCCGCCGCGATGATCACCGCACCCCGGAAGACATCGTTCTCGGAGCGAACCGGGCTGTGCATGGAGCCCTCCTGACCTCGACCTCGTGGCAAACGAAACTTACCACGCCGAGGCGGCGCGCGGGAACGGCTCCGGACGTGAGCCGGTGCGCGATCAGGTGCTCAGGCGGCGCCGCTCAGTTCAGGACCTCGCGCGAGGTCAGGTGGGCGGAGACCTTGCGCTTGACCCGCTGCAACGCGTTGTCGACCGTCTTCGTGTCGCAGGCGAGGCGCCCGGCGATCTCCTCGTAGGAGCGGCCGTCGAGGTAGCAGGTCAGGACCTCGCCCTCGAGCTCGGAGAGGACCGACGTCAGGCACTCGACGAGGCTGCCCAGCTCCTCGGTCGAGATCACCTTCGTCGCCGGATCCTCGACCCGCGAGCCGGGCAGGATCTCCTCGAGCGTCGACTCGCCGTCGCCGGCCGCGGTCGGCGAGGTCGCGAAGCTGATCGACTGGTTCAGCGGCGCGTGCTTGTTGCGGCTCGCGGTCTTGACGGCGGTGATCATCTGCCTCGTGATGCAGAGCTCGGCGAAGTTCCGGAAGCTCGACTCGCGATCGCTGCGGAAGTCGCGGACGGCCTTGTAGAGGCCGACCAGTCCCTCCTGGATCAGGTCGTCGGGCTCGCCCCCGAGCAGGAAGTAGGACGACGCCTTGAGGCGGACGAACCCCCGGTAGCGACGGACGATGCGGTCGTAGGCGACGCTGTCACCCCGCTTCGCCCGGGCGACGAGGTAGGCGTCGTTGAGCTCTCCGGCGGCTTCGCCTCCGCGCGGCTTGGCCGGCGCGGAGATCCGCGGGAACTCCTGGGTCATTGCTGCCACGTGCTCCTCCTCCATTGGGGGCCGTGGCGCCTTACCTCCCCAGGCGCCTCACTCTTCCGATCACAAGCGAGGCATCCGAACCGTGAACCTTTAGTTCAGCCTTACTTGATGGCTCGCACTCTAGCGCCCGACGGAGTTCTGTCAACCCGAATCGGCGGGTTTCTGCAATTTCGCTTGCAGGACAGCGCGCTCCGTCCGCCCTCGCCGCTATCGAGGCGGGTGCCCCGTGGGCTCAGGATCCGCATCGGAATGGGCCTCGGCGACCGCGAACAGCAGAATCGAGGCCGCCGCGGCGACGTTCAGGGAGTCGACGCGCCCGCTGGTCGGGATCGCGACGAGCTCGTCGCAGGCGCCGGCCACCCTTCGCCGCAACCCCTCCCCCTCTCCGCCGAGGACGATCACAACCCTCCCATCGAAGTCGAGGGTTCGATAGCTCCTGATCGCGTCGCCGTCGGCTCCGTAGACCCAGGCTCCGGCCTGCTTGGCGATCGCGATCCAATCGGCGAGGTTGCGCACCCGCGCGATCGGCAGGTGCTCGACCGCGCCCGCCGACGCCTTGCAGGCGGCGGCGGTCACTGCGGCGGCGCGACGCTCGCAGATCACCGCTCCAGCGGCGCCGGCGGCCTCGGCGCTGCGGCAGATCGCGCCGAGGTTGCGCGGGTCCTGGACCTGGTCGAGGGCGACGACGAACGCGTCCGGCGCCGCCAGGAGCGAGGTCGGGTCGGCGTAGGGGTAGGGGTCGACCTCGGCGACGATCCCCTGGTGGTCGGGCGAGCCCGCCAGCCGTGTCAGCTCCTCCGCCGGCGTGTCCGCGCTCGCCCACACCCGGTGCACGCGACGACGGCCGCGCCGCGCCTCGTTGACCGGGTTGCGGCCGTAGATCCGCTCGGGCGCCGCCGTCACCGCTCAGCCGTCGCGGCGGACGAGTCGGGCGCCGTCGGCGCCGTCGCGGACCTCCCAACCGAGCTCCCCGAGGCGGTCGCGGATCACGTCGGCGCGCTCGTAGTCCCGCCGGGCTCGTGCCCGCTCGCGCTCGGCCAGGAGCCGCTCGGCCTCATCTCCCCCCCGCTCCTCCGCGACCGCCGCCAGCGCCTCGAGGCCGAGCAGCGGGAGCAGCTCGGCGGCGAGGGCGCGGGCGCCGGGCTCGGGCGCCCGCCGGGCGTCGGCGACGAGGCCGAACAGCTCGGCGAGGGCGCGGGGGGTGTTGAAGTCGTCGGCGAGGGCGTCGAGGAACGCCTCGCGCCGCTTCAGCACCGCCGCCGACGGCTCGCCGGGCGGGTCGTCGGCCTCGCGCATGAACTCGCGGATCCGCTGGTTGCGGGCGGCCGCCTCCGCGAGCGCCGCCTCGCTGAATGCGAGCGGCTGCCGGTAGTGCCCGCCGACGAGGAAGCCGACCACCGCTTCGGCCCCGTGCGCCCGGATCGCCTCGCCGAGCAGGAAGACGTTGCCGACCGACTTCGCCATCTTCTCCGCCGCGCCCGCCTCCCGCCGTGCCTCGACCATTCCGTTGTGCATCCAGATCCGCGCCAGCGGCCGCTCCCGCGCCGCCTCGGTCTGGGCGCGCTCGTTCTCGTGATGGGGGAAGACGAGATCGGCGCCGCCGCCGTGGATCGCGAACCCGAGCCCGAGCAGATCCTCCGCCATCGCCGAGCACTCGATGTGCCAGCCGGGCCTGCCCTCGCCCCACGGGCTCGGCCAGGCGGTGTCCTCGTCGGGCTTCCGCGCCTTCCACAGCGCGAAGTCGAGCCGATCCTCCTTGAGCTCGGCGCTGCCCGCCTCCTCGCCCTGGTCCATCGCGTCGGGGTCACGGTTGGAGAGCTCGCCGTAGGGGGCGAAGCTGCGAACCCGGAAGTAGACGTCGCCGTCCGACTCGTAGGCATGGCCGGCGGCGACGAGGTCCTCGATCAGGCCGACGATCGGGCCAATCGTCTCGGTCGCCCTCGGCTCGGCGTCGGGGCGGCCGAGGCCGAGCGCGTCGGTGTCGGCGACGTAGCCGGCGACCATCTCCTCCGCATGCTCGGCCGAGGGGACGCCGCGCTCCCGCGCCGCGTCGTAGATCTTGTCGTTGACGTCGGTGAGGTTGATGACCAGCTTCGGCCGGTAGCCCTCGTGCGCGAGGAACCGCCGCAGCAGCATGAAGACCACGTAGGGGCGGGCGTTGCCGATGTGGATCGGCCCGTAGGTCGTCGGCCCGCATGCGTAGATCCCGACCTCGCCGCCGGGACCGGTCTCGACCGCCCGTTCCACGCCGCTCAGCGTGTCCCTGATCCTGACCTCGCGCATCGCCGCGACTCTATTCGCCGCGGCCCGGCGGGACTCGCCACCGATGCGGGCTCGCGCCGGACTTCCACCGCCGGGCATCGGCTCGCGCCGGGCTCCCACCGTCGGGTATTGGCTCGCGCCGGATCCGTTGCCGTTGGGTGGGAGCCGGTCAGGGCTGGTGAGGGGAAAAGTGGTGGGAGCCGCTCCGTTGGGTGGATTCCTTGCGAGTGGACAGAGACGACGAGCATTTCGTCGAAAGGGAGCACTCGTGGACGGGAGCGGCCGAAACGGGTGGATCGGCTTGCCCGCTGGATGCCGAATGCCGCTGCCTTCCCTCCGCTCGGTGCTCAAGCCACCGTCCGGGCAACGAGGGCGGCCCTGGCGCGAGCCCACAGCCAACGGTGGAGGTCTCGGCGAGCTCGTGGCAGGCGGGGGCGGATCCGGCGTGAGCCGACGCCCAACGAGGGCGGCTCGCCGCGAGCCAAACCGGCCCGCCCGGTCAGCTCAACTCGCGCTTCAGCACCTTGCCGGTCGGGTTGCGGGGAAGCTCGGCGAGGAAGGCGACCTCGCGCGGGACCTTGTAGCGGGCGAGGTTCTCCTTCACGTAGTCCTTGACGGCGGCCTCGTCGAGCTCGGCGCCCGAGCTGACGACGACGAACGCCTTCAACCGCTGGCCGAACTGCTCGTCCTCGACGCCGATCACGGCCGCCTCGTCGATCGAGCCGTGGCTGGCGAGCAGGTCCTCGACCTCGCGCGGGAAGACGTTCTCGCCGCCGGAGACGATCATCTCGTCGTCGCGGCCGTCGATGAACAGCCGCCCCTCCCCGTCGAAGTGCCCGACGTCGCCCGATGAGAGCAGGTCGTCGACCACATCCTTGCCGCCGCCGCCGGTATAGCCCTCGAAGGACATCTCGTTGCCGACGAAGATCCGCCCCGACTCGCCGGCCGGAAGCGGCCGTCCGTCGCCATCGAGGATCGCGATGACGGTCCCGTGCGGCGGCCGGCCCGCGGTTCCGGGGGCGGCACGCATGTCCGCCGGGGTGGCGATCGTCGCCCAGCCGACCTCGGTCGAGCCATAGAAGTTGTAGAGGTTGTCCCCGAAGCGGTCCATCCAGCGGGCCGCGAGATCGCCGGGCAGCGCCGAGCCGCTGGCCGCCGTCACCCGCAGGCTCCGCAGCTCGTAGCGATCGAGCACCGCCGGATCGAGCTCCATGATCCGCTGCAGCATCACCGGGACGACGACGAGCGCGTCGGCGTCGTTGTCCGCGACCATCTTCAACGTCGCCTCGGGGTCGAAGCGGCGGCGCAGCACGTAGGTCGAGCCGAGCGCGAGACCGAAAGCGAAGTTGAGGAAGCCCCAGGAGTGGAACAGCGGCGCCGCGATCGCCGTCGTCCGCTCGGTCCGCAGCGGGATCTTCGAGAGGACGATCGCGAGCGGTCCCAGCGACTCGGGCGAGCCGCGCTGCGCCCCCTTCGGGGTTCCGGTCGTGCCCGACGTGAGGATCACGAACCGGCTCGCCTCCGCCGGGGGGTCGAGCGGGGCGTCGGAGTTGCGCGCGATGGCGTCCTCGGCCCGGAGCCGGTCGCCGGCCTCGCCCTCCTCGGCCCAGGAGACGATCCGGGTCAACTCCGGATCCTCGCCCTCCGCCCCCTCGAGCAGGCCCTCGAACTCGGCGTCGTAGATCACCGCCTGCGGCTGCTCGCGCTCGATCACCCCGAGCAGCTGCGGGCGGGCGAAGTCGGTGTTGAGGAGCAGGACCGAGGCGCCGAGCTTGGCGCAGGCGAACATGGAATCGGCGAAGCCGCGGTGGTTGCGGCACATGATCGCCACCGAGTCGGAGCTCGAGACGCCGGCCCTGATCAGCGCGCGGGCAAGCGCGTTCGAGCGCCGGTCGAGCTCGGCGAAGGTGAGCTCGCCGAGCTCGTCGATCAGGCCGACGTCGTCGGGACGGCGGGCCGCCGTCGAGATCAGACCGGCCGCGGGTGAAGCACCCCAGCGGTGCAGCGTGCGGCCCACCGTGAGCAGCTCCCCCGGTCCCATCGGCCGGACGATCCCGGCCTCGGCGAGGACCTTGAGGTTGAAGGGGAGGTCGGCGGCACTCCCGAGCTGGCCGAGCTTGACCGAGCGGACCGCGCCGCCGATCGTCCCGGTGATGCCCCTCATCCCTGCCGACATGGCGTCCGAAGCCTATTCGCTGCGCTCGGGAGCGGAGTCGACGGCGGGCTCGAACGCCGCGACGGCGATCGCGGCGATCCCCTCCCCCCTGCCGATCGCGCCCATCCCCTCGTTGGTCGTCGCCTTGACCGAGACCGGCGCCCCGATCGCGGCCGCCAGGCGCGACTCGATCGCCTCGCGGTGGGGGCCGATCGGCGGGCGCTCGCAGATCACGGTCGCGTCGACGTTGACGACGCTGCCGTCGAGGCCGGCGACGGCGCTTCGCAACAGGTCGATCGAGTCGGCGTCCCGCCAGCGTTCGTCGTCGGGCGGGAAATGGGTCCCGATGTCGCCGGCGCCGGCGGCTCCGAGGATCGCGTCGGTCACCGCGTGGGCGAGGACGTCGGCATCCGAGTGCCCGGCGAGCCCGCGCTCGAACTCGATCTCGACGCCGCCGACGATCAGCGGCCGGCCTTCCACCAGGCGGTGGCTGTCGTAGCCGATGCCGACCCGGGCGCTCATCCGAGCGGCTCCAGGGTCCGCCGGCGGCCGGAGAAGGTCGCGATCCGGTCGATCCCGAGCCCCGTCATGAGCTCGATCGCCTCCGGGTAGGCGTAGCCGACCTCCGCCGGCACGTGCGCGTCGGAGGACAGCGTGAACGGGACGCCCGCCTCGACGCAGAGCGCCGCGAAGCCGGCCGCCGGGTAGATCTCGCGGGCCGGCTTGCGGAGGCCGGCGGTGGAGACCTCGACGGCGACGCCGGCGGTGGCGATCGCCTCGACCGCCGGCTCCCAGTAGGCGCGCGGGTCGCGCTCGGGGCCGGGCCGTCCCGCGCCCCAGACCTTGACCAGGTCGGGGTGGGCGATCACGTCGAAGAGCCCCGACGAGGCGGCGGCGGCGAGCCGGGAGAAGTAGCGCTCCCAGACCCGGTCGGGGTCGTTTCCCTCGGCCTCCCAGACGTCCCAGCGATCCTGATCGATCGCGGCGTCGCCGACGAAGTGGACGGCTCCGATCACGTAGTCGAAGGGTCGCGCATCCAGCACCGCCGCGATCCTCTCCTCTGCCCCGGCGACGTAGTCGGCCTCGATCCCGACCCCGAGCCCTGCTCCCGCGAGGAAGTCGCAGTAGGCGTCGAGGTCGTCGACGGCCTGCTCGACCCAGAACGGATGCCGCCAGATCTCGAGCGCCTGGGCGAAGCGGTGGATGTGCTCGGAGATGCCGAGCTCACTGATCCCGGCGGCCGCGGCGGCGGCGCGAAAGCGCTCCGCGTTGGCCTCGGTGAAGTAGCGCTCCGGGGGCGTGTCGTCCTCGTCGGGGCGGAGGTGGACGTGATAGTCGGTGAGCATCGGTGCGGTTACCCTAGGGCGATCGCGACCCTCGTCGACATCAGCATCGCACTCGGCTCGTTCGCGGTAGCGGCGCTGCTCGCCGCCGCGCTCGGGGCGGCCAACGCCGGGACCGCGCTCGGGGTCGGCCAGGTCGTCTTCGCGATCGTGGTCACCGCGCTGCTCGTCCTCCGCGACTGAGTCCCGCGCCCTCAGGCCCGGGCGGCGATCAACGCCTCGGCGACGGCGAGGTCGGCCTCGGTCGTGACCTTGAGGTTCGCCGCCGTGGACTCCTCGAGCAGCACGCGCCCGCCGGCGTGCTCGATCAGCGACGCCTCGTCGGTGGCCGCATCGAGACGACCCTCCGCCGCCGCCAGCTCCTGGGCGGCCCGCAGGGCTGCAACGCGAAACGCCTGCGGCGTCTGCGCCGCCCAGAGCAGCTCGCGGTCGAGCGTCCGCTCGACGAGCGTCGCCCCCTGCCCGCCGCCGCGGCGGTCGTGGGCGCGCTTGACGGTGTCGGCGAGCGCCGTCGCGGCGATCGCGGCATCGGCCTCGCGATCGGCGCGGAGACGAGAGACGACACGATCGACGAGATCGGCGGTGATCAGCGGCCGGGCTGCATCGTGGATCGCGACGAGCCCGTCGCGGACCACGGCGAGCGCGCGCTCGATCGAGGCGGCGCGATTGGCGCCACCACCGACGACGACGACCTCGGCCCCCGGCGCCGCGCGCCCGGCTGCACGCTTCGCCTCGACCTCGTGGCCGACGGGAGCGGCGATGACGATCGGGCCGATCGAGCGAGCGCCGTGAAGGGCCTCGAGCGACCACTCCAGGAGCGGCCTGCCGCCGAGCCCGACCAACGCCTTCGGGCCGCCGACGCCGAGCCTCTGCCCGGAGCCGGCGGCCGCGACGACGGCCGTTGCGCGGAGCGCGGAGCTCAGACGGGAGCACCCGCCTCGGCGGCGGACGCGCCGAAGCGCTCGGTGAGGAGGCCGTCGAGGTACTCCTCGGCGCCCTCCTCGTCCTTGTCGAGCGCGTACATGAACTCCGAGGCGAGGATCTTCTTCGCCCGCGTGTACATCTGCTTCTCGCCGGTCGACAGGCCCTTCTCGATCTCGCGGATCGCCAGGTTCCTGACCACCTCGGCGAGCTCGAAGACGTCGCCGGTCTTGATCTTCTCGCGGTTGTGCTTGAAGCGCCGGTTCCAGTTCTTCGGCATGTCGGAGACGTCGTCGGTGAGCACCGCGGTCACCTTCTTGACGTCCTCGGGTCCGATCACGCGCCGCAGCCCGGCGATGCCGGCGTTCTCGCACGGGACCTGGACGGTCATCTCGTTGTGGAGGATCTTGATCGTCAAGTACTCGCGCTCCTCGCCGAGGAGCTCCTTGCTTTCCTTGCGGAGCACGACACCGGCCCCATGGTGCGGGTAGACGACGTTGTCGCCGACCTCGAAGTCCTCGCAGACC
>CAZTGN010000067.1:0-11608 GCA_964613275.1 uncultured Conexibacter sp.
ACGGAGCGCGGGCGCCGCCTCCCGGCGGCGCCCATTCCGGGGTTTCGATGTGTCAAACTTCTCTCGATGGCGACTCAAAAGAACGACGACCGAATCGGTCGGCGAGGCTCGCAGGCGCCGCCCGGCGAGGGGTCGCAGGGCGGATCGCGGCGCGGCTTCAACCGGCGCAAGCTGCTCGCCGGCGGAGCGCTGGCGAGCCTCTCGCTGCCCGTGCTCCACGAGCTCGTCCCGCACGAGGGCCTGCACGGCGGCGGCGACGCGCTCGCCGCCGGGCACGGCGGGCATGGAGGGCCCGCGGGAGGCAACCAGCAGCACGCGGCCTTCGCCGCCGGCGGCGTCGTCGACCCCGCCGCCAACGGCTTCGACCCGACCGTGATGCTGCGCGACTTCGACTGGGGGAAGACGCGGCGGCTGCCCGGCGGCCGGATTCTCCGGGAGTGGGAGATCCACGCCCGCGACAAGCGGATCGAGGTCGCGCCCGGCGTCTTCTACGACGCCTGGACCTACAACGGCCGCGTTCCCGGCCCGACCCTGCGCTGCCGCGAGGGCGAGCGGCTCCGGATCCGCTTCACGAACGCCGCCAGCCACCCGCACACGATGCACTTCCACGGGCTCCACTCGGCCGTGATGGATGGGGTTCCCGGCGTCGGCGAGGGCATCGGCGGCGGCCAGATCGAGTCCGGCGAGAGCTTCGACTACGAGTTCGACGCCGAGCCGTTCGGGATGCACCTCTACCACTGCCACGTCGCGCCGCTCGCCGCCCACATCGCCAAGGGGCTGTACGGAGCTTTCATCGTCGACCCCGCCGCGGGGCGTCCGGAGGCGGACGAGATGGTGATGGTGATGAACGCCTTCGACACCAACTTCGACTTCGCGAACGAGGTCTACGCGGTCAACACGGTCGGCTTCCACTACCAGCATCACCCGATCGAGGTCCGCCGCGACGAGCTCGTCCGGATCTATCTCGCGAACCTCGTCGAGTACGACCCGATCAACTCGTTCCACGTGCACGGGAACTTCTTCCACCACTTCCCGACCGGGACCTCGCTCGAGCCGGCCGAGCTGACCGACATCGTCGTCCAGGGCCAGGCCCAGCGCTGCATCCTCGAGCTCCGGTTCCCGAACCCCGGCCGCTACATGTTCCACGCCCACAAGACCGAGTTCGCCGAGCTCGGCTGGATGGGCTTCTTCGAGGTGGGCTGAGTGGAGGCGGGCACCGAGGCGGTCGCCCCACGCCGCTCGCGGCTGCCCGCGTGGCTGCTCGGGCTGGCGCCGCTGGCCCTGCTCGCCGTCGCCGTCGCCGCGTTCGCCGCGCTGGGCGCGCCCGGCCTCGGCGAGCGCAACGGGGTGCCCGTCGAGGAGCTGGCGGTCGAGCGCACGACGCTGCGGCCGGGCGAGATCGCGCTCGCCGTCCGCAACGACGGCCCCGACCCGGTCGCGGTCGAGCAGCTGTCGGTCAACGACGCCTACTTCCCGTTCACGGGCGGCGGCGAGATCGGCCGGCTCGGCTCACGGACGTTGACGGTCTCCTACCCGTGGGTGGAGGGCGAGGCCTACGAGATCTTCCTGCTGACCTCGACCGGGGCGACGATCGAGGCGACGATCGACGCTGCCGCCGAGACGCCCGCGGTCGATGCCGGCTTCATCGGGCTGATGGCCCTGCTCGGGATCTATGTCGGCGTGATCCCGGTCGCGATCGGGATGCTCTGGCTGCCGCTCGTGCGCCGGGCCGGCCCCGGGCTCGTTCGCGGCCTGCTCGCGTTCACCGTCGGCCTGCTCGCGTTCCTCGGCGCCGACGCGCTGCTCGAGGGGCTCGAGATCGCCGGCGCCGGGCCGCAGGCGTTCGGCGGCGCCGCGCTCCTCCTGCTCGGGGCCGCCGGCGCCTACCTGCTGATGGCCTGGATCGAGGCGGCGATGCGGGCCCGTCGCGAGCGCGCCCGGACGGCCGGCGCCGGCGGCATGCACCTCGCCCTGCTGGTCGCGATCGGGATCGGGCTGCACAACCTCGGCGAGGGCCTGCTGATCGGCTCCGCCTACGCGGCCGGTGCGCTCGCGCTCGGCGCCTTCCTGGTGGTCGGCTTCGCGATCCACAACACGACCGAGGGGCTGGCGATCGTGGCGCCGCTCTCACGGACGCGCGCCTCGCTCGGCCGGCTCGCCGGGCTTGGGCTGATCGCGGGCGCCCCCGCCGTCCTCGGCGCCTGGATCGGCGCGTCGGTGTTCACCCCGAGCCTCGTCAGCATTCTCTTCGGAGCGGGGATCGGCGCGATCGCGCAGGTCGTCGTCCAGATCTGGCCGAGCCTGCGGCCCACCGCCGGCGCGCGCCTCGACCAGACCGCGTTCGCCGGCCTCCTCGGCGGCGCCGCCGTCATGTACGCGACCGGGCTTCTGATCGGTGCCTGAGTCGATCGCATCCCCGGGCAGCCACGGCCGCGACCGGCGCGCGAGCGCGACCGAGGCGATCGAGGACTACGCGAAGGCGATCCACGCGCTCGCCGGGCGCGAGCCCGGCCCGGTCGGCACGAGTGCGCTCGCCGAGCGGCTCGGCGTCTCGCCCGGGACGGTCACGGCGATGTGCAAGCGGATGGCCGAGCTCGGCCTCGTCGACCACGAGCCCTATCGGGGGGTGGAGCTGACGGCGGCCGGCGAGCGGCTGGCGCTCGAGGTGATCCGCCACCACCGGCTGCTCGAGTCCTTCCTCGCCGAGAACCTCGGGATGCCCTGGGACCAGGTCCACGACGAGGCCGAGGTCCTCGAGCACTACATCAGCGAGGAGCTCGAGGAGCGGATCGCGACCGCTCTCGGCGATCCCGAGCGCGACCCCCACGGGGACCCGATCCCCGACCGCGACCTGACGATCACCGACCCCGTCCCGGGCGTGCCGCTGCTCGAGCTCGGCGAGGGCAGTGGCGGCACCTTCGCTCGCGTCTCCGACGGGCGCCCGGAGATGCTGCGCTTCCTCGACGACGCCGGGATCCGCCCCGGAGCCGGGCTCCGGGTCCTGCGCCGGGAGCCCTTCGGCGGCGCCGTCGTCGTCAGCACCGGCCAGGGCGAGTGCCCGCTCGGGCCCGACCTGGCGGCGCGGATGCTCGTCGTCCCGGAGCAGGACGCTTGAGCGGTCGCCCGGCCGCGACCGGGGCGCCCCCCGGGCTCGAGAGCGAGCTCGAGCGGGAGGAGATCGCGGCGGAGGCCGGCGCCGTCCTGCCCGGCGAAGCGATGGTCGCCGAGGCCGCGCAGCGCGCGCTCGCGGGCGATCGGCGCGGCCTCGCCCGGCTCTGGCCGTTCCTGGGTCCCGCGTTCATCGCCTCGGTCGCCTACATCGATCCGGGCAACTTCGCGACCAACATCGCCTCCGGGGCGCAGTTCGGCTACAGCCTGCTCTGGGTCGTTCTCGCCGCGAACCTGATCGCCATGGTCGTGCAGACGCAGTCGGCGAAGCTCGGCATCGCCACCGGCCGCAACCTGCCCGAGCTCTGTCGCGAGCGGTTCTCGCGGCGGGCGTCGATCGGGCTCTGGATCCAGGGCGAGCTGGTCGCGATGGCGACCGACATCGCCGAGGTCGTCGGCGCCGCGCTCGGCCTCCACCTGCTGTTCGGGATCCCGCTGTTTCCCGCGGGCCTCATCGCCGGCGCCGGATCGTTCGCGATCCTGGCGCTGCAGACCCGCGGCGTCCGCAAGCTCGAGGCCGTGATCGCCGTCTTCGTCGGCGTCGTCGTCGCCGCCTTCGTGTTCGAGGTGTTCCACTCGAACCCCGACCCGCGGGGGATCGCCGAGGGCCTCTTGATCCCCGGTTTCGACGGCACCGAGAGCGTCCTGCTGGCGACCGGGATCCTCGGCGCGACGGTGATGCCTCACGTGGTCTACCTGCACTCGGCGCTGACCCAGTCACGCGTCGTCGGCCGCGACGAGGGCGAGCGCCGGAGGATCCTCAACTTCGAGAAGGTCGACGTGGTCATCGCGATGACGCTCGCGGGACTGGTCAACATGTCGATGGTCATCGTCGCGGCGGGGCTGTTCAACGCCGGCGGGCTGACCGGGATCGACTCGATCGAGGGCGCGTACGAGGGCCTGCGGCAGACCGTCTCCGACAACTCCGCGACGGTCTTCGGCGTCGCGCTGCTGGCCTCCGGGCTCGCATCGACGTCGGTCGGGACGATGGCGGGGCAGGTGATCATGCAGGGCTTCATCCGCCGCCGGATCCCGCTCAACCTGCGGCGCCTGATCACCCTCGCCCCGGCTCTGGTGGTCCTCGCGGTCGGCATCGATCCGACGCGGGCGCTGGTCGTCAGCCAGGTGGTGCTCTCGTTCGGGATCCCCTTCGCGCTGATCCCGCTGCTCGTGCTCGCGCGCCGCCGGGACGTGATGGGGGCGCTCGTCAACCCGGGCTGGTTGACGGCGATCGCCTCCGTCCTCGCGGCCATGATCATCGCCCTCAACCTGTTCCTGCTCCAGCAGCTCTTCGCCGGGTGAGGTCTCGCTAGGCTGCGAAGCCGATGGCGCTCGCGGAGTCGTTTCAGGAGATCGTCGAGTCGCTTCCGCGCGACTGGACCGACATGCAGCTCGACCTGCGGATCGCCGACGAGACCCGCTACGTCGACGCCTCGATCCCGATGACCCAGATCAACGCCCAGCCGCACTCGCAGGCCGACTGGCACTGGCGGATCAACGTCGCCCACGGCTTCGGCCATGCCGCCGCCCCGGAGACGGTCGCCTGGGTGTTGGGCATGCTCGACGGCCAGGGGATCGAGGGCGAGCTCGTCGTCAACGACCTGAACGAGGGCCGGGCCGAGGTCAGGCAGATGTGGGGGCGGCCGGAGAGCGTTCGCGCCGAGTACCGCCGCCGCCGCTCGATCTAGGCGGGCGTCGGTGGCACGAGTCCTCGCCATCGTCGCCGACCTGATGCTGGCAAGCCGCGTCGAGGCGCCGTTGAGCGCCGCCGGGCACGAGGTGACGGTCCGCTCCGGGCCCGTTCCCGACGCCGCCGGCTTCGACCTGATCGTCGCCGATCTCGACCTCCCCGGCGTCGAGGCCCTCGCCGCCCTCGGCCCGCCGGCGATCGGCTTCTACTCGCACGTCGACGTTGCGACCCGCCGCCGCGCCGAGGCGGCGGGATTCGACCTCGTCCTGCCCCGATCGCGGATGGCGCGCGAGCTTCCCGAGCTCGCCGCCGGGCTGCTCGAGCGGCGTCGCTGAGCACCCGACCGGCGGTCGCGGCGGGCCTGGGTACTAGACTGGCGCCGCCCAGACGCGCCGCGTGGCGCTACACGCCCCTACAGGAGGTTTGAGAGTGCAGGATCGAGGATTGGCCGCATACATCGCGGAGCTGATCGGAACGTTCTTCCTCGTGTTCGTGATCTGCGCCGTGGTCACGCTCTACGTCGCGGCCGGGGGCTCGGCCCAGTTCGGCTCCGACTTCGCCGTGGTCGGCTTCGCGCAGGGGTTGGTGCTGTTCGCGATGATCATGGCCTTCGGCGCGGTCAGCGGCGGCCACTTCAACCCGGCCGTGACCACCGCCGCGGCGTTCCTGCGCCGGATCGACCCGATCGACGCGGTCGTCTACATCCTCGCCCAGCTCTCCGGCGCCGTCCTCGGCGCGCTCGCGGTGAAGGGGCTGCTGCTCGACGAGGGGCGGGCGGTCAACTGGGGGGCCGGCGAGATCAGCCCGCTGCTCGGCAGCGACTTCGCGGGGATGGTCTGCGAGGGGATCGGCGCGCTTCTGATCGTGCTCGGCGTCGTCGCGGTGGCGATGAACAAGCGCGCCCGCAACGAGTGGGGGCCGCTGACGATCGGCCTCACGTTCGCGTTCTGCGTGTTCATCTTCGGGCCGCTCACCGGCGGCTCGTTCAACCCGGCGCGCTGGTTCGGCCCGGCGCTCGTCAGCAACGAATGGGGCGGCGTCTGGCCCTACATCGTCGGCCCGCTCGTCGGCGGCCTGATCGCGGCGCTGATCTACAAGTTCGTGATCTCGGCCGGGGGCGAGGAGCCCGAGGCCGAGAAGGCCGAGAAGGCCGAGAAGGCCGCGACGTCGGGCTCGGGCTCGGGCTCGAAGAAGTAGCGGACAACCGCCGGCAGGCCTGGGCCGGGGCGCCCGCGGCGGGCGGGGCGCCCCGGTTCGTTACGGTGCGCGCGATGCGGCGCGTCACCTTCTCGCGCAACCTGACGCTGTCTCTGGCGCGCACCTGCCGCTGCTACTGCAAGTACTGCGCGTTCGCGACCCACCAGGCGCACGTGCACCCGCCCGAATGGGTGACCGGGCGCCTCGACGCGGCCGCCCGCCGCAACGTCAAGGAGCTCCTCGTCCTCACCGGGGAGCGGCCCGAGGTCAACCCGATCGTCGCCGAGCGCCTGCGCTCCTGGGGGCACGAGGACTTCACCTCCTACGTCCGCTGGGCCTGCGCGGAGGCGCTCGAGCGGGGCCTGCTCCCGCACACCAACATCGGCGTCGCCGACCGCGACGACTATCTGCGGCTGCGCGAGGTGACCGCCTCGCAGGGGCTGATGCTGGAGTCGATCAGCGAGCGGCTGATGGAGACCGTCCACGCCGGCTCGCCGACCAAGCACCCCCGCGTCCGCCTCGACGCGATCGAGGCCGCCGGCGAGGCCCGGATCCCGTTCACGAGCGGGATCCTCGTCGGGATCGGCGAGGCCGAGGAGGAGCGGGTCGCATCGCTGGAGGCGCTGGCCGCCGTGCAGCGGCGGCACGGTCACATCCAGGAGGTGATCCTGCAGAACTTCGTTGCCCACCCGCGCTACTACGGGGCGGAGGTGGCGGAGATCGCCGAGGAGGCGAGCGAGCGGCAGTGGGAGCGGGCAGCGAGCGGCGAGCGGCAGGCGGTTCCCGCGCCGGCCGCAAACGGCTCCGGCGCGGACGACGCGGGGGGGCGGGAGGCGGTGCCGATGCCCGAGTGGGCGTCGCCGGTGACGCTCGGGGAGATGAAGCGGCTCGTCGCCGAGTCGCGGCGGCTGATGCCGGAGGTCGGCGTCCAGGTGCCGCCGAACCTCTCCGACTGGTGGCTCGACCTCGTCGACGCCGGCGCGACCGACCTCGGCGGGCTCTCCGCCAACGGCGACCACATCTCGCCCGAGCACCCGTTCCCGAGCCCGCTCCAGGTCCGCCGGCGCCTGCGGCCGCGCGGCTACGCGCTGACCGAGCGGCTCTGCGTCTATCCGCAGTACATGAACGAGGAGTGGATCGACCGGCGGGTGCTCGGCGTCCTCGCCGCGCGCTACCCGACCTTCGTGCCGCGGCGGACGGCGTTCGGCGCGGCCGGCGGGAGCGGCAGCGGCAACGGCAACGGGGCCGGCCGCGGGGGGCCCGCGCTCGGCCCCGCCGATCCCGTCCACCGCGCCATCGCTCGCGGCCGGGCCGGCCGCGAGCTCGATCGCGAGCAGCTCGTCGCGCTGTTCGCCGAGACGAGGCCGGAGGCTGTCGCCGAGATCCGCGCCGCCGCCGACGAGCTCCGCGCCGAGCTCGCCGGCGACGTCGCCACCTTCGTCGTCAACCGCAACATCAACTTCACCAACGTCTGCACGGTCGGCTGCGCGTTCTGCGGGTTCGGGCAGACCAGCCGCAGCCCCGACGCCTACGAGATCGACCCCGGCGAGTTCGCCCGGCGGGTGCGCGAGGCGGTCGACTTCGGCGCGACCGAGATCTGCATGCAGGGCGGCATCCATCCCGACTACACGCTCGAGCGCTACGGCGAGTGGCTGCGGCGGGCGAAGGAGGCCGCGCCCGGGATCCACCTGCACGCCTACTCGCCGATGGAGGTCCACTTCATGTGCGAGCGGTCGGGCCGCGACCCCGACTGGGTCTTCGCCTACCTCCGCGACTGCGGCCTCGACTCGACCCCGGGCACCGCCGCCGAGGTGCTCGAGGACGGGGTCCGCAGCCGGATCTCGCCGAACAAGCTCCCGGTCGGGCGTTGGGTCGAGATCATCGAGGCCTCCCACCGCGCCGGCCTGCGCTCGACCTCGACGGTGATGTTCGGCCACATCGAGACCCCCGAGGAGCTCGCCGAGCACATGCGGGTCGTCCGCGCGCTGCAGGAGCGGACCGGGGGGATCACCGAGTTCGTCCCGCTCAGCTTCATCCCCTACCACACGATGCTCGGCCGCACGCACGGGATCGAGGAGATCTCCGACGCCGAGAACCTCAAGCACACAGCCGTCTTCCGGCTCGCCCTGGGCAGGACGATCCCGAACCTGCAGGCGAGCTGGGTGAAGATGGGCCTCGGCGCCGCCACCGAGGCGCTGGGCTGGGGCGTCAACGACCTCGGCGGCACGCTGATGGAGGAGAGCATCTCGCGCATGGCCGGCTCCCAGCACGGCTCCCGCCTCGAGCCGGAGGACCTGATCGGCGCCGCCCGCGCCGCCGGCCGCACCCCCGCCCGGCGCTCGACGCTCTACGAGGTGCTGGAGACGTACTGATTTCCCCGCAGCTTGGGAGAGCCCGGGGCGGCTTCCGCCTTGCCGGGCTCTACCTTGATGGCATGGTCGAGCGGCAGGCGGTCGAGGCGGTCATCGAGGCGCGAGACCTCGACACCGACGAGCGCAGCCAGGTGGTGCTCCCGGCGATCCGCCCGGCTTCCGAGCGTGAGCGCGAGGACGAGCTCAGATCCATGATCGCGCGCGTCCACCCGGATGCCCGATTCCGCTCCTTCGCCCGCGACGTCGCGACGGCCCTCGGTCCCCAGCACCTCGTCGTTGCCCATTACATCGGCAGCGCCGACACCCAGGAGGGCCCGAGCTCGGCGGCGTCGGGGCCTGCCCGGCAGGGCGAGCTGTTCGCCGCCTGATCGTCGGGCCGAGCTTGGGGGCTGACCAGCTCAGAATCTCGATCGGGGCGGCCCAGAATCGGCGCCTGTTTCCGGCCAACTTCATGGCCGAGCGGCTGGACGGCATGCCGTGGTTCGCCGACCTCGATCCTCGCCCGTTGCACGCCGAGCTCGCCGCGCTCTGGAACCGTGAGCGCGACGGCCTCATCGGCGCGAACGAGTCACAGACCGAGGAGCGGTTCATCAAGCCCTGCCTGCGGGCGCTCGGATTCGAGTACACCGCGCAGAGCGACCTCCGTTTCGCCGGGCGCCGCCGGCAGCCGGATTACGCGCTGTTCCTCGACCAGGAGGCGCGCCGGGCGGCGGACCTCGTCGAGGACCGGGCGCGTTACGCGGCAGCCGTCGCCGTTCTCGACGCCAAGCGGTTCGACCGCCCGCTCGACGCGGCTCGTGACGGCGGCGCGCTGAGCGCCGACCCCGTCGCCCAGATCATCACCTACATACGTGCCCGCGGGTTTCGCGAGCGGGTGCAGCCGGAGTGGCGCTCCAGCGTCGCGGCCCTCGCCGATCTCCGCCGCGCCCAGGCAGCCGATGAGCTCGAGCTCGATCGACTGGTGTTCGACCTGTACGGGCTTCCCGAGGCTCTCGTCCGGGTCGTCGACGCCGAGTACGAGTAGCCCGCACCGGCAACGCTCGCCGCTTCCCCCGCTCTTTGGGTGTGGGGGCGGGGCGAGGTGCTCAGCGGAAGAGGTCGGCCTCGCGGTCGCGCCGCAGGGCGGCGGCGCCGGGGCCGTCGGCGGCGGTGACGCGGTCGGCGAGGCCGCGGACGATCGCGACCGGGAGGCCGGCGGCCTTGTCGCGGCAGAGGTCGGCGGCGGCGGCGATCTGGTCGGCGATCGCGACCTCGGTCGCCCGCAGCTCGCGGCCGTCCCGGTCGGGGCTGCCGCGGCGGTCGTCGAGCGGGTCGAGGCCGGCGCAGCCGATCGCGACGTCGGTCTGGCCGACCCGCCAGGGACGGCCGAAGCTGTCGCCGATGACGACCGCGACGCGACTGCCGCAGGCCGTCTCGATCTCGCCCCGCAGCCGCCGCGCCGAGGCGTCGGGATCGGCGGGCAGCAGCAGGACCTCGTCCTCGCCGGGTACGTTGGACGAGTCGATGCCGGCGTTGGCGCAGACGAGGCCGGTGCGGGTCTCGACGATGAGGACGCGGTCGGCGCGGACGATCCGCCGCGCCTCGGCGAGGACCAGCTCGACCAGGCGTGGGTCCCTGCCGAGCTCGGCGGCCAACGATCGGGCCCGGGCCGAGGGCGCGACGTCGGCGAGCCGCCGTTGCCGCCCCTCGGCCTTGGAGACGACCTTCTGGGCGATCACGACGATGTCGCCCTCGCGGAGGGTGGCGGCGGTCGCGATCAGCCGGCCGAGCGGGTCGCCGGGGCCGATCTCGGGCAGGCCGGCGACCGGCTCGATCCCGACCGGGCCGCTCAACCCTCCGACTCGCCCAGTCGCCTCAGGGCCGCCGAGGTCGCCGGCGCCCGCTCGGGGTCGGCGGCGAGGGCGAGCACGAGCTGCCGCAGATCCTCGCCGGTGTCGAGGTCGAGCGCCATCGAGGGGATGGTCGCGATCCGGCAGCGGACCCCGGCTTCGCGGGCGCGCGCGAGGTGGCGCTCGCGGCTGTCGGGCCCGAAGGCCGGCTCGATCGCGTCCGGCGGCGTCAGGATGAGGCCGTTGGTGCCGGTGCCGTGCCGGTCGGGGATCACGGCGACGCCGGGCGCCTGGGCATCGAGCTCGCGGTCGAGCTCGAACCCCTCGAGCAGCGGGCAGTCACCGGCGATCAGCGCCACGCACTCGTCGCCGCGAGCGATCGCGTCGGCGACGCCGATCGCGGCCGCCTCGACGTGGCCGCGATCGTCGGGGTCGTCGAGGTGCTCGACGCCGGCCTCGGCCGCGGCCTCGATCGCCTCCGGCTCGCCGCTGACGACGACGATCCGGTCGAGCAGCCGCGCCTCGTTGAGGCCGAGCAGGACGTCGGCCAGCATCGCCCGGGCGAGGGCCGGGCGGTGGGGTGCCGCTCCGGTGCCGGACAGTCGCTGCTTCGCCGCCTCGAAGCGCTTGACCGGGATGATTGCCGTCGCTCGCATCGGACTCAGCTTGCCAGCACCGCGGCGAAGTCGAGCGTCGCCTCGGCGACGCGGCGGCGGCCGGCCTTCCCGTTCATCAGCGTGTCGAGCCGGCGCACGGCGACATCCCCGATCTCGGGGTCCGGCCCGGGCTCGGCGGCGTCGACGATCAGCCCGTCGGCCACGTCCCGGTAGGCGGTCGCGACCCCCGCCGCCGACGGCTCGAGCCCGGCAGCTCGCATGAACGGCTTGGTCGGGCCCTTGACGGCGGCGCCGGCGACGAACGGGCTGACCGCCACCGTCGGCGCCGGGGAGGCGGCGATCGCCTCGCTCATGCCTGCGACCGCGAGGATCGGGCCGATCGAGATCACCGGGTTCGAGGGGCCGATCACGATCACGTCGGCGCCCTCGATCGCGGCCAGGACCTCGGGACCCGCCGTCGCCTCCTCGATCCCGTCGAGGGCGACCGCCTCGATCGCCGGCTCGGCCCCGTCGCGGACGAGGAACTCCTGCAGCCCGCGCCAGCCGGCCGCGGTCCGGACCCGGGTCCGGACCGGCTCATCGCACATCGGCAGGACGGTCGCCCGCGCCCCCAGAGCGCGGGCGAGATCGGCGGCGATCGGCGTCGGCCGCGCGCCGCGGTCGAGCCGGCGCCGGCGCTCCAGGCCGCGCGCGATGGCGCGGTCGGAGAGGCCGAACCAGTCCGGCGCGCCGAGC
>CAZTGN010000068.1:0-10660 GCA_964613275.1 uncultured Conexibacter sp.
CCCTCGGAGACCGTCAACAAGGTCTGCGCCTCCGGCATGCGCACCGTCGGCATCCTCGACCAGGCGGTCCGCGCCGGCGACATCGACGTCGCCGTCGGCGGCGGCATGGAGTCGATGTCGAACGCGCCCTACCTGCTGCCCGGCGCCCGCTTCGGCTTCCGGATGGGCGACGTCGCCGCCGTCGACGCGATGACGCACGACGGCCTCACCAACCCGTTCACCGGCAAGCAGATGATCAACGAGGCGAGCGAGGTCGGCAACGAGCTCGAGATCACCCGTCCCGACATGGACCGCTTCGCGGAGCGCTCGCACCGCTTGGCCGCCGCGGCGACCGACGAGGGCAAGCTCGCCGAGGAGATCGTCTCCGTCACCGTGAAGTCGCGGAAGTCGGAGACGACGGTCGAGGTCGACGAGGCGATCCGTCCCGACACCGACATCGAGACGCTGGCGAAGCTGCGGGCGGTGGGCGGCGACGACGCCACCCACACCGCCGGCAACGCCCCCGGCGTCAACGACGGCGCCGCCGCGGTCGTCGTCGCCTCCGGGGAGTGGGCGAGCGGCAACGGCAAGGAGCCGCTGGCGACGATCCTCGCCTACGGCAGCATCGCCGACGACTACGCCTACCTCGCCCGGACTCCGGCGAAGGCCGCCCGCCAGGCGCTGGAGAAGATCGGCAAGACCCCCGCGGACGTCGACCTCTGGGAGTTCAACGAGGCGTTCGCCTCGGTCGCCATCAACTCGATCCGGATGCTCGACATCGACGAGGACAGGGTCAACGTCAACGGCGGCGCGATCGCGCTCGGCCACCCGATCGGAGCCTCCGGCGGCCGCATCATCGGCACCCTCGTCCACGAGCTGCGCCGTCGCGGCGGCGGCCTCGGCTGCGCGGCGATCTGCTCCGGCGGCGGCCAGGGCGACGCGATCCTGCTCGAGGTCTGACCCGCCTGGGTCATCTCGCCCACGCATAGCGTGGGCAGGATTGCCCACCCCGCGGGTTCGGAGCGGCGCCACCCCACCTGGGTCATCTCACCCACGTATGGCGTGGGCAGGGTTACCCACGTGCGGGGCGGGGCGGGGGGGTTGCAGCGATCAGCGCGGCGGCAGGGAGGCCCTTGGGGGCAGGCGGCGCGACGGCACGCGCGCCGCATCCCCCGTCAGACTGGCGAGCCATGAGCGAGCGCGGCGCTGCCTTCTTCGACCTCGACCGGACATTGATGTCGGGCTCGAGCGGGGCCCAGTTCGGGCGTGCCGCCTACCGGGCCGGGCTGGTCGGCCGCGGCCAGGTGCTGCGCTGGGGGATCGACCACGTGCGCTTTCGCCTCCGTGGCGCCACCGACGAGGACACCGACGCGCTCGTCGCCGCCGTCAACGAGCTCCTGCGGGGGGTTCCCGAGCGGACGCTGCGGCGCATGGTCCCCGACCTGCTCGAGGGGATCCTGCCGCGGATATATCCGGAGATGGTCGCCGAGGTGCGCGCCCACCAGGACGCCGGCCGCCCCGCGTTCATCGTCAGCGCCGCGAGCAACGGCGTCGTCGAGCTGCTCGCCCGGGTGCTCGACATGGAGGGCGGGATCGGGACCCGCTACGAGGTCGACGCCGAGGGGCTCTACACCGGACGGCTCGTCGACGGCCTCAACTACGGCGCCCTCAAGGTCGAGCCGATGCGACGGTTCGCCGCCGACCACGGGATCGACCTCGAGCGGAGCTGGGCCTACTCCGACTCGGCCTCGGACCTGCCGATGCTCGAGCTCGTCGGCAACCCGGTCGCGGTCAACCCCGATTCCGGCCTGGCCCGGGTGGCGGCCGGGCGGGGCTGGAAGGTGATGCGGTTCGAGCGGCTCGGGCGCACGATCGCCGCCACTGCGGCCCTCGCGCTCGCGACCCTGCTCGGCGGCGGCGCCCTCGCCCGCCGACGCGTCGCCGCGCGTCCCGCCGCGCCCCGCCGCTGAGCAGCGGGATCGGTCATCTAGCATCGGCACGATGGACGCTGCCGACCTCGCCTTCGCCGGGATCCACCGTCAGGCGGAGGCGCTCCGTGCCGGCGAGGTCAGCTCGTCCGACCTCGTCTCGATGTACCTCGAGCGGATCGACCGCTTCGACGGGGAGCTCAATGCCTTCCGGATCGTCCTCCGCGAGCGTGCCGAGTCCGAGGCTCGGGAGGCCGACCGGCGGATCGCCGCCGGCGAGGAGGCGCCGCTGTTGGGGGTGCCGGTCGCGGTCAAGGACAACGTCGATGTCGCCGGCGAGCTGACGACGCTCGGGACCGCCGCCTTCGACCGCCCGGCGACGGCCGACTCCGCCCAGTACCGGCGCCTGCGCGAAGCCGGTGCGGTCCTGATCGGCAAGACGAACCTGCCCGAGCTGGCGATCTGGCCGTTCACCGAGACGCCGGCCTGGGGGCGGACGCGGAACCCCTGGGACCCGTCCCGGAGCGTCGGAGGATCGAGCGGCGGCTCCGGCGCGGCCGACGCCGCCGGCCTCGTCGGCGCTGCGTCGGCCTCCGACGGCGGCGGCTCGATCCGGATCCCGGCGGCCCATTGCGGCCTGTTCGGGCTCAAGCCTCAGCGCGGCCGGGTGAGCCTGATGCCCGATGGCGAGCACTGGCTCGGCCTCTCGGTCGCCGGCGCGTTGACGCGGCGGGTGATCGACACCGCGCTCTGGCTCGACGTCGTCGCCGGCCCCGAGCCCGGCGACGCCGATGCGGCGCCCGCCCCCGAGCGGCGGTGGGTCGAGGCCGCCGCTGCGGCGTCCGGCGGCCTCCGCGTCGCCGTCACGACCACCGTGCCGCGACCGGCGGCGCCACCGGTGATCGCCTCCGAGGTCGAGGCCGGCGTCGCCCGGATCGCGACCGTCCTCGAATCGCTCGGCCACGAGGTCGTCCGCCGCGATCCCGACTGGGACGGGATCGGCAACGACATCACCCCGCGGTATCTCGCCGGGATCGCGGGCGAGGGCCGGACGGTGCCCCATCCGGAGCGTCTCGAGGGTCGGACGCGGGGGATGATCCGGCTCGGCAGGATGCTTCCGGACCGGGTGGTCAGCCGTGCTCGCGCCGCCGAGACGCGCCACGCCGCGAGGATCAACCGGATCTTCGCCGACGCCGACGTGCTGCTGATGCCGACCGTCGGGATCGCGCCGCCGCCGGTCGGACGGTGGGCCGGAAGGGGCGCGCTTCGCACCCTGTTCGACATCTCGCGCGCCTACGCCTGCACGATCGCCTGGAACTACACCGGCCAGCCCGCTGCGTCGGTGCCGCTGCCGCCCGAGCGTCCCGGCGAGCTGCCGCTGGCCGGCCAGCTCGTCGCCGCGCCCAACCGCGAGGACCTGCTGCTCTCGGTGTCGGCCCAGCTCGAGGCGGCGATCGGCTGGCCCGACCGCATCCCCGGGGAGTACGGGTGATGGCGGCGGCCGTCGGCAGAGCCTCGAGGTCGGTGAGGCTCCCCGGTCGGCCGCCGGCGCGCCGCTAGCCTTCGTCGCATGGCGATCGAGCCCGGATCGGGACGGCGGGCCCATCAGTGGCGCGCCGAGGAGTACGCGCGCGAGGACGAGCGCGACGTCCCGTTCGAGACGCTCTCGGGCCATCCCGTGGCGCCGCTCTACACCCCCGACGATCTCGCCGGCCACGAATCCGACCGCGACGAGGGCTTCCCGGGCTCGTTCCCCTACACGCGCGGCGTCTATCCCACGATGTACCGGGGGCGGCTGTGGACGATGCGCCAGTTCGCCGGCTTCGGGACGGTCGAGGAGACCAACGAGCGCTTCCGCTACCTGCTCGATCACGGCCAGACCGGACTCTCGTGCGCGTTCGACATGCCGACCCTGATGGGGCTCGACTCCGATCACGCGCGCGCGCTCGGCGAGGTCGGCGTCGAGGGGGTCGCGCTCGACACCGTCGACGACATGGCCACCCTCTACGAGGGGATCCCGCTCGACGAGGTCACGGTCTCGATGACGATCAACGCTCCGGCCGCGATCCTGCTCGCCTTCCACGTCGTCGCCGCCGAGGAGCGCGGGTTCGACCCGGCCCGGCTCGGCGGCACGATCCAGACCGACATCCTCAAGGAGTACATCGCCCAGAAGGAGTGGTGCTTCCCGATCGAGCCGGCGATGCGGCTCGTCACCGACATGATCGAGTGGAGCAGCGCCGAGATGCCGCGCTGGCATCCGATATCGATCAGCGGCTACCACATCCGCGAGGCCGGTTCGACCGCCCAGCAGGAGCTCGCCTTCACGCTCAAGGACGGGCTCACCTACGTCGAGCGCGCGGTCGAGCGCGGCCTCGACGTCGACGAGTTCGCGCCGCGGCTGTCGTTCTTCTTCAACGCCCACAACGACTTCTTCGAGGAGATCGCCAAGTACCGCGCCGCCCGTCGGATCTGGGCGCGAGAGCTGCGCGACACCTACGGCGCCAGGAACCCGAAGTCGCTGTTGATGCGGACCCACTGCCAGACCGCCGGGGTCAGCCTCACCGCCCAGCAGCCGCTCGTCAACATCGTCCGGACGACGATCGAGGCGCTGGCCGGCGTCCTCGGCGGTACGCAGTCGCTGCACACCAACAGCTTCGACGAGGCGCTGGCGCTGCCGACCGAGGAGGCCGTCCGGATCGCGCTCCGGACCCAGCAGGTGATCGCGCACGAGTCCGGCGTCACCAACACGATCGACCCGCTCGGCGGCTCCTACTTCGTCGAGAAGCTGACCGACGAGATGGAGGCCGCCGCCTACGACTACTTCGCGCGGATCGACGAGCTCGGCGGCATGGTGCGGGCGATCGAGTCGAGCTTCCCCCAACGAGAGATCGCCGACGCGGCCTTCGCGCACCAGTCCGCGCTCGAGCGCGGCGAGCGGATCATGGTCGGGGTCAACGCCTTCGAGGTCAGCGACGACGAGTTGACCGAGATCCACCGCCCCGACCCGGCGGCCGAGCGCCGCCAGCGCGAGCGTCTGGCGGCGACGATGGCGAGACGCGACGACGGGGCCGCCGCCGCCGCTCTGGCCGCGCTCGTGGAAGCCGCCGCAGCCGACCGCAACCTGATGCCGCCGCTGCTCGATTGCGCCCGCGCCCGGGTCAGCGAGGGGGAGATGGTGGCGGCGCTCCAGCGCGTCTTCGGCACCTACTCCGAGACGCCCGTGTACTGAACGCCGACCGCCGCGGCGAGCCTCGGCGGCGGCCGCCCGATGTGGGAGACTCGCGGGCGGCAACGGCAAACCACGCGGAGGTCGGAGCGTTGAGTGACTTCGAAGTGGTCAGAAGCGATGTCGAGGGCTGGGACGTCCGGCGTATCGGCGAGGCACAGGCGCTGTCCAACTACCCGACACGCGAGCTCGCCGAGCAGGCGGCCCACCGCCAGCAGGAGGCCGAGCATCACGGGCATGACGACGCGATCGACGTCCACCAGGACGTCTTCAGCGAGGCGCCGGAGGAGGAGGTGGACGTCAAGCGGACGCTGTTCGGCGTCGCCACGATCGTGATCGGGATGATCCTGTTGATCGCGATCGTCGCGATCCTCGTCGTCACGACCGGCATCACCGACTGAGGGAGCCCGTCGAGACCGCCGGCCGAGGGGCGTCGCCGCCGTCTCGCGTCCCGCCTTCGCCCCGGTGGCTCCCCGCCACCGTGACGCTCCGGCACCGATCGGGTCGGTCCGGCCGTCCGCGCCGGCACGGGAGCTCCTCCACCTGGGCGGGATCTTGCATTTCCCGGTAGCCGGCTAACGCTTCGCTAACGGATTCCTTAGGGTGCCCGCCTCGATGGTCACCCGAACCCACGGAATCCTCACCGCACTGATCGCCGTCCTGGTCGCGGCGGCCCTGCTCGCCGTCCCCGCCGGACCGGCGTCGGCGGGGGCCGTGCCGCTCGCCAAGCCTTCCCACAAGCGCACCTACGACCGCGCCTTCACGCGCAACGTGTCGAAGCGGAACAAGCGCTGGGCGAAGCGGGTCGCCCGCTGCGAGTCCGGCGGCAATCCGAACGCGATCGGCGGCGGCGGCCTCTATCGGGGCGCCTTCCAGTTCATGCGCTCGACCTGGCGCACGTCGCCGCGCTCGCCCGGCGGCGACCCGATCGACTACAGCTACAAGACGCAGGCCTTCGTCGCGGTCCGCCTGAAGTCGCGGGTCGGCGGCTCCCCCTGGCCGAACTGCCCCTGACTCCCGGCGATACGCTCTCGCCATGAGCGAACGGAAGATCCGCGTCGTCGTCGCCAAGCCCGGGCTCGACGGTCACGATCGCGGGGCGAAGATCATCGCCCGGGCGCTGCGTGACGCCGGGATGGAGGTCATCTACACGGGCCTGCACCAGACGCCGGAGCAGATCGCCGCGACGGTGATCCAGGAGGACGCCGACGCGGTCGGCCTCTCGATCCTCTCCGGCGCGCACATGACGCTGGTGCCGAAGATCGTCGCGCTGCTCGACGAGCAGGGGGCCGGCGACGTTCTCGTCACCGTCGGCGGCACGATCCCCGCCGACGACATCCCCGAGCTCGAGCGGCTCGGCGTCGCCGCGGTGTTCACGCCGGGAGCCCCGACCGACGAGATCGTCGAGTTCCTGCGCGGCAACGTCGCCCAGCCGGTCAGTTGACAGCGCGACTCGCAGCCCGCCGGGCTGCTCGACTGCGCCGGGCCGCCGGGTCACGCCCCGGCCGGACGACCGCGCGACTCGCAGCCCCCTGGGCTGCTCGACTGCGCCGGGCCGCCGGGTCACGCCCCGGCGGCCCTCCTGGACGACCGCGCGACTCGCAGCCCCCTGGGCTGCTCGACTGCGCCGGGCCGCCGGGTCCGAGTGCCCGATTGACTGGTCAGTCAACCGGGTTCGATACGCGGTAGCATCCCGGCCGCTAGTCCCCCAAGGAGGCACCTACTTTGAAGATCTGTTGCCTAGTCAAGGAGGTTCCGGACGCCGCCGTTCAGAAGCGGATCGATCCGGAGACCAAGCGCCTCGACCGCTCGGGCGAGAACACCTTGAACCAGTTCGACACCCATGGCATCGAAGCGGCGATGCAGATCCGCGAGGGCGGCGTCGTCGACGTCGACGAGATCGTCGCCGTGACGATGGGCCCCGACAGCGCCCAGCGCGCCCTGCACAAGGCCGTCGCGCTCGGCGCCGATCGCTCCGTCCACCTCTCCGATGACGCCCTCTCCGGCTCCGACGTCTGCGCGACCGGCTACGCGCTCGCGAAGGTGCTCGAGGGCGAGTCCCCGGACCTCGTCCTGCTCGGCCAGCAGTCCGACGACGGCGAGTGCTACACGATCGGCGCCGTCGTCGCCGACCACCTGCGCATGCCCTCGCTGACGCAGGTGGTCAAGATGGACGTCGCGGACGGCAAGCTCACCTGCGAGCGTCAGGCCGAGTACGGCTACGACACCGTCGAGATCCAGCTCCCGGCCGTGATCAGCGTCGGCGACGCGATCAACGAGCCGCGCTACCCGTCGCTGAAGGCGATCATGGGCGCGAAGAAGAAGCCGCTCGACACGAAGGCCGCCGGTGACGTCGGCATCGAGTCCGGCAAGGTCGGCGAGGCCGGCTCTCAGACCCGTGTGCTCGCGATCAACCCGCCGCCCGAGAAGGAGCCGGGGGAGATCATCGAGGACGAGGACACCAACGAGACGGTCGAGAAGATCGTCGCGTGGCTCGAGGAAAGGAAGCTGATCTAGATGGCAGGCATTCTGGTCTACGCCCTCCACAGCGACGAGAACGAGTTCAACGCGAACTCGCTGGGCGCGATCTCGGAGGCCGCGAAGCTGGTCGGCGAGATCGGCGGCGAGGCCGCGGCGATCGTCGTCGGCGACGTCGACGACGCCACCTGTGCGTCGCTCGGCGGCTACGGCGCCGCCAAGGTCTACCGGGCCAGATCGGTTCCCGAGGGCCTGGCGCAGCCGATCGTCGACGCGATGGCGAAGGTGATCACCGACAACGACATCTCCTACGCGCTGTTCGGCGGCGGCCTGCTCGGCTTCGAGATCGGCGCCGGCCTGACGGCACGCCTCGGCGCCGGCGTCACCATGGAGGTGACGGCGGTCAGAGCCGACGGCGGCAAGCTGGTCGCCGAGCGGCCGGTCCTGCAGGACTCGGCGATCGTCGATGTCGGCTACGTCTCCGAGCCGGCCGTCATCATCGGCCGCCTGAACGCCTTCGACGTGGTCGAGGGCGGGAGCGGCGATGCCGAGGTCGTCGACGTCGAGGTCGAGCTCTCCGACTTCTCGGCGGGGGCGACGATGGTCAAGCGGGGCGAGTCCGGCGACGGCGGCGGGGTCGACATCACCGATGCCGACGTCCTCGTCGGCAGCGGTCGCGGCTTCGGCGGCGAGGAGAACCTGGCGATCGCCCGCGAGCTGGCCTCCTCGCTCGGCGGCGAGATCGCCGCGACCCGCGCGATCGTCGATGCCGGCTGGATTCCCTACGCGACGCAGATCGGTCAGACCGGCAAGACCGTGGCGCCGAAGCTGTACCTGGCGGCGGGCATCTCCGGCGCGATCCAGCACAAGGTCGGGATGCAGAACAGCGAGAACATCGTCGCGATCAACAAGGACTCGAACGCGCCGATCTTCGAGTACTGCGACCTCGGGATCGTCGGCGACCTGCACAAGATCCTGCCGAAGCTGACCGAGGCCATCAAGGCGAAGAAGGGCGGCTAGGCCGGAGGTCGGAGAACGGGCCCCGCCCGTGCTGGAGGCCGGCGTACCGGCCTCCGGCCTCCAACCCGATCAGAAAGCGAGCGTGAGCACAGCGCCATGGCAGTAGCACCGAGCGAGTACCCGCCGCCCTTCGATCCGGCCGACCACGTCGGCCCGCCGACCGATCCCGAGGAGGAGCGGCTCGAGGCGGGGATCGTGATCGTCGGCGGCGGCCCGGCCGGGCTCGCCTGCGCGAACCGGGTGATGCGGCTGCTCGAGGACGAGCCGGAGCTGACCGAGAGGCTCGGCGAGATCCCGGTCGCGGTGCTCGAGAAGGGCAAGGTCTGCGGGGCCCACAACCTGAGCGGGGCGAACATGGTCCCGTCGGCGATGGAGAAGCTCTTTCCGGACCTCGACCCGGACGAGTGGCCCGTCTATCAGAAGGTCGAGAAGGACGCCGTGTACCTGCTGACCGGCAGCCGGGCGATCCCGCTGAAGCCGCCGCCGCCGAACTTCCGCAACCACGGCAACTACGTGACCTCGATCTCGAAGCTGAGCCGGTTCCTGGCCGAGCGGGCCGAGGAGGCGGGCGTCTACATCCTCACCGAGACGGTCGCCGACAAGGTGCTCGTCGAGGATCGGATCGTCAGGGGCGTCCGCTCCGGCGACAAGGGTCGGGGCAAGGACGGCGAGCGGCTCGGCAACTTCGAGCCCGGGGCCGACCTGATGGCGAGGGCGACCGTCCTCGCCGAGGGGACGCTCGGCCACCTGACCGGCTGCGCAGTCGACTACTTCGACCTGGCGGGCGACCCGCAGCGCTGGGAGATCGGCGTCAAGGAGGTCTGGGAGGTCCCGAAGCCGCTCGACCGGGTCATCCACACGATGAACTGGCCGCTGCGCAAGTCGCCGCGCTACAACGAGTTCGGCGGCTCGTTCATCTACCCGATGGGTGAGGACAAGCTCTGCATCGGGATGGTCGCCGGCCTCGACACCACCGATGCGACCTTCTCCTGCCACGACCTGCTGCAGCAGTTCAAGACCCACCCGTTCGTGCGCGACCTGCTCGCGGGCGGCAAGCGGGTCGGGTGGGGCGCGAAGACGATCCCCTCCGGCGGCTACTGGTCGATGCCGCGCAAGCTCGCCGTGCCGGGCATGGTCATGTGCGGCGACAACGTCTCGATGGTCAACGTCCCCTACCTGAAGGGGATCCACTACGCGATGCACGCCGGCATGTACGCGGCCGAGGCGATCGTCGAGAGCCTCAGGCGGGATCCCGATTCGGTCGACTTCTCGGCCTACGAGGAGAAGGTCCGCGCCTCGGAGATCGAGAAGGACCTCTACCGCTCGCGCAACGTCCGCCAGCACGGCGACAAGGGCTTCTTCGCCTTCGGCGCGATCGCCAACGCCTGGATGCTGTCCGGCGGGGCCCTGCCGCCCGGCCACAAGGCCACCGAGCCCGACTCCGAGGTCGAGGTCGCCATCGGCACCGCCGCCGACGACTACCCGGCGCCCGATGGCGAGCTCACGTTCGACAAGCTCGGCTCGGTGTTCCTCTCGGGTAACGCCACCCGCGACGACGCGCCCAACCACATCCGGATCCAGACCCACGTGCCGCGCGAGGTCGCCCAGGCCTGGGTCTCGATGTGCCCGGCGCAGGTCTACGAGATCCCCGACGACCAGCTCGCCAGCGGGGCGGCGGAGGTCGACGTCCACGTCACCGCCTCCAACTGCGTCCAGTGCGGCGCGATCAACGCCAAGGGCGGCCGGCTGACGATGCCCGAAGGCGGCGACGGCCCGCTCTACCAGGAGGTCTGAGCCGGTGGGCGCGGGCGCCGGTGCTGCCCGCCTCGCCTCCGCCGCCGACGCGGCGGCGATCGGCCTCCTCCTGCACCGGTTCAACACCGAGTACGACGAGCCGGCGCCGCCGCCGGAGTGGATCGGCGAGCGGACGTGCGGGCTGATCGCCGCCGGACGCACCGAGGTCCTGCTCGCCGGCGACGGCCCCGACGGGATCCTCGTCGTCTGCTTTCTGGACGGGATCTGGTCGGCT
>CAZTGN010000068.1:10670-11594 GCA_964613275.1 uncultured Conexibacter sp.
CGTGAGCTCTACGTCGTTCCCGAGCAGCGTCGGCACGGGTTCGGCGCTGCGCTGCTGGGGGCGACGCTCGATCGCTGCCGCGAGCGCGGCTGCGACCACGTCTTCCTCCACACCGACGAGGGCGATCATGACGCCCATCGCCTCTACGAGCGCTTCGGCTTCAGCAACCTCACCGGTCCTCATCCGCCGCCCCGGGGCCGCGAACGGATCTACGCCTACGAGCGCGAGCTCTGAGCGTCGTCAGTCCATCGGCGCGTAGCGATGGTGGATCGCGAGGGCGTTCCCGTCGGGGTCGGCGAAGAACGCCTGGTGGCAGACCCCCGAGTCGAGGGTCTCGCCACGGAACTCGACCCCGCGCGACTCGAGCTCGGCCCGCGCCGCCGCGACGTCGTCGACGTGAAGCTCGATCGGGTTGTTGTTGGGAGCGAAGTCGAGCCCGAAGGAGTCGTTCTGCATGAGCGCGATCGTCAGGTTCCCGGTCTCGAACTCGACACCCGGCATCTCTCCCCAGCGCTTCGACTCCGGCAGGCCGAGCGTCGTCCCGTAGAACTCCACGGCGGCCTCGATGTCCCGTGTCGCCACCGTGATGAAGTCGGTCCCGGTGATCAGGGGTTGAGTGCTGCTCATCGTCGCTCCTTGCTCGGGGGTGGGACGTGGGCGCATCGACGCGCCGCCGCGAGCCTACGCGACCGGGCATCGGACCTGCGATCGTCGGGGTCGATGTTCGCCGTCGTCATCACCGGCGCGCCGGCGGTTGCTGGCTAGGCGGCGACGAACGACGCGATCGCCTCCGCGACCTCCCGCGGCCGGTCGAGCGCCGTGAAGGTGCCCGCTCCCGCGATCTCGACCAGCCTCGAGTCGGGGAGCGCGGCGTCGAGCCGGCGGGCGTCGGCGATCGTGAAGAACGGGTCGTCGACCCCCCAG
>CAZTGN010000069.1:0-11273 GCA_964613275.1 uncultured Conexibacter sp.
CCGAGCTCGCGGCCGAAGCCGGAGCGCTTGACGCCGCCGAACGGCAGCTCGGCGCCGTCGGCGAGCACGCCGTTGATGAAGACCATCCCGGTGTCGAGATGGTCAGCCACCCGCCGGGCCTGGTCGGGATCGGTGGTGAACACGTAGGAGCCGAGCCCGAACGGGGTGTCGTTGGCGAGCTCGATCGCCTCCGCCTCGGAGCCGACCCGGTAGACGCTCGCGACCGGTCCGAAGAACTCCTCGCGGTAGGCGTCGTTGTCGGGGGTGATCCCGGTCAGCACGGTCGATTGGAAGAAGTTGCCGTTCCGACCGCCCTCGAGAGCAACCTCCGCCCCCTGGGCCTTCGCCCGCTCGAGCTGGTCCTGGAGGCGCTCGGAGGCGGTATCCGACGAGAGCGGCCCCATCGCGGGATCGTCGGTCGGATTCCCCGGCTCCATCGACTTCATCTTCTCGGTGAGCTTCGCGAGGAAGTCGTCGTAGAGCTCATCGGCGACGATGAACCGCTTCGCGGCGTTGCAGGACTGGCCGGTGTTGTCGAGGCGGGCGTTGGCCGCCGCCTCCACGACCCCGTCGAGATCCCGCGTGGCGAGCAGGATGAACGGGTCCGAGCCGCCCATCTCGAGCACGACCTTCTTGAGGTTCCGCCCGGCGACCTCGGCGACCGCGGAGCCGGCCCGCTCGGAGCCCGTCACCGAGACGCCGCGGACCCGCGGGTCGGCGATCGCGGTGGCGATCTGCTCGTTGGAGGCGAGGATCGTCTGATACGCCCCGGCCGGGAAGCCGGCCTCGTCGTAGATCGACTGGATCGCCGCGGCCGACTCCGGGCACTGCGGCGCCGGCTTCAGCAGGATCGTGTTGCCGGCGATCAGGTTCGGCCCGGCGAAGCGCGCCACCTGGTAGTAGGGGAAGTTCCAGGGCATGATCCCGATCAGCGGGCCCATCGCGCTCTTGCGGACAACCGCCGTGCCCTCGCCGGCGAGCAGCTCGATCGGCTCGTCGGCGAGCAGCTGCTCGGCCCGCTCCGCGTAGTAGCCGTAGATGTCGCCGCAGAAGTCGACCTCGCCGAGGGCCTGCTCGGTCGGCTTGCCCATCTCGCGGACGGCGATCTCGGCCAGCGTCTCGCGCCGCTCGACGTGCAGGTCGGCGACCCTCTGGACCAGCGCCGCGCGCTCCGCCGGCGTCTTCGACAGCGACCACTCGCGGTGCGTCTCCCAAGCCTTCCCGATCGCCGCGTCCAGATCGGCGTCGCTGATGTCGGTGTATTCCTCGACCTGCTCCCCGGTTGCCGGGTTGACGACCGCGTAGTTGCTCATTTCGTACCTCTCCTGGTGCCGGGCGTGTATCGCGCTTTGCTGCGGTATCCGGATGCAGGCTACCCGCTCGCGGCACCGGGCGAAGCCTGACTGCGGCGGGGCCCGCCGGGAGCCTGCCGAGCCCGCGGCGATCGGGTCGGGCACGCCTCCGGGGACGCGCCGGAGGATCCGGATATGGTCGACGGCCTGGTCGACGGCCTGAACTCAGGTGACCTAAGCGTCATGTCGGGATCCCCTATGTCAAGCGGAAGTTGGACGCCTCGCCCTGTCCGCTATACAGTTAGGCTCCCTGAATATCAGGCTTCCTCAGGTTCTTTCTCAGGTTCATCGTGTCAACCCCCACGCCCGAGCGACACAACCTCGGCCGGCTCCTCGCCCAGCTCACGCGGCTGTTTCAGAACGAGCTCGCCGCGCGGCTGCTCGCCGCCGGGCTGGCCGAGCCGCGCGCGGCGCACGCGCAGATCACCGCTCACATCGACGCGGACGGCTCGCGGCTCAGCGAGCTCGCCGCGCGGGCGCGGATGACGCTGCCGGCGATGGCGGAGCTGGTCGACGACCTCGAGCGCCTCGGGATCGTCGAGCGCCGGCCCGACCCGAGCGACGGCCGCGCGAAGCTCATCGTCCTGACCGACCCGGGCCGGGAGGCGGCGCGCATCACCGAGCGGACGATCGGCCAGATCGAGGCCGAGTACGCGCAGCGGGTCGGACCGAACCGCTACGAGGCCGCCGCCCGGGCCCTCGACGACCTGCTCCGCTCACTCGGCGCCGGCGCACGCTGACGCTCGCCCCTCGCCGCTCGCCCCTCGCTGGGCTACCCGGGTCGAGGCCGGCGCCCCTTGCCGGCTTCATGCGCCGACGCAGGCGCGGACCGGCGCCGACGACGAGACGCGCCACGGATCCGCGATCCCGTCGGTCGGCGGCGTCAGGGTCATCGCCTCGCCCGGCGGCAGATCGCCGACGGCGACGCCCGGCGGGTCGGCGAAGCGGGCGACGCTGACGGCGGCGGATCGATCGGACTCGAGGGCGAGCGTCTGCCCCGGCGCCAGCTCGAGCGACGTCGTCCCGCCCGGTTCCGGACCGAGATCGACGCAGCCCCGGCGTGGCACATCCCCCGTCGTTGGTGCGAGAGCCAATCCCGACGAGCCGACGAGGCTCTGATCGGTCAGCTCCCTGAGCGGCGCGGCGAGCGCGCGGACCTCCGCCGGCGAGTATCCGATCGACCCGTAGCGCCCGGCGGCCTCGAGGTAGTCGCCGGCGGTATGCCCGGTCCAGAACGTGATCTGCGGCGGTCCGTCCTCCGGCACGTAGCTCGGGTTGGCGCTCGGGCCCGCGACCTCGATCCCGGCCAGGACGGCCCGCTGCTGGGCGGCCTCGGCGCGGGCGAACGCGCCCGCCGTCCGGAGCTGCGCGAGGTTCGTGGCCAAGCCCGCCGTGGCGAGCAGGAGGAGCGCGATCAACGCCGAGCGTCGCCAGCGCAGGCCCGCCGCCAGCCAGGCCCCCGCGAGCAGGACCACCAGCGCCCCGGGGTAGAGGTAGCGGGGGCTGTCCGGCGCCCGGAACGTCCCCACGGAGATCACCCCCAAGAGCCACAGGGAGAGGGCGATTGCCAGCGCCGCCCACACCATCGTCGGAACCGGGCCGCGCCGGAACCGCCAGCCGATGCCGATCAGCGCCAGCACCGCCAGGGTCGGGCCCGCCTCGATCGCGCCGTCGCCGAACGGGTAGTCGAGACCGGCGAGCGCCCCGAGCACGCCGCTCAACGACTGATAGGCCCAGGACGGCAGCAGGAGCACGTCGACGAGCGAGATCTGGCCGTCGGAGCTGGACTCGGAGCCGAGCGCCCACAGCCACCAGGCGACGTAGATGGCAGCCGGGGCCGCGACGATCCACGCTCGCCGGCGGCGGTCGTCGCGGAGCGCGATCGAGACTGCGACGCCGACCACGAACGGGAGGGCGACCGAGTAGGTGACGACCCCGAGGCAGAGCAACAGGCAGGCGATGACGTCGCCGCTGCGATCGCCGCGGTCGAGGGCGAGGAGCGCGCCGAGCCCGCAGGCGAGCGCGCCGATCACCGTGAACCCGTTGCCCGCGAGCAGGTGGAGGGGGTCGGAGCCGAAGAAGAGCAGCAGCAGGGTCGGGGCAAGAGCCACGAGCCTGCCGACCCTGCGCTGCGCGTAGGCGAAGAACAGGCCGGCGGTCAGGACGACCACCCCGACCGTCAACAGCTGAAACGGCAGGTAGCCGACGCCGAGCGTGGCGAAGATCGCCTCGTAGACGAGCCGGGTCGTGAGGATCAGATGGCCGACGTGGGGCTCGAGCGCAGCTCCGAGCCCGCGATCGGGGCCCTCCATGAACCAGTCCATCTCGTCGACCGACAGCGTCAGGTCGCGCCCCACCCAGAGGATCAGGCCCGCCGCGACCAGCGACGCCGCACCGAAGAGCGGCCACGCGATCCGATCGAACCAGGGCGGGCCCGCGGCAGGCGCAGGGACCGGCTGCACCTCGGTGGAGCGCGAGGCTGCCGGTGGTGTATCGAGCGGACTCATGGCATCAGCCGACGGTTCGGCGCTCCCGTCGCGGCATCCTAGGGTGCGGTCAGGGGCGGTGCGGGTCGGGGGCGAGCGGGCCGGCGGCGACGAGGCGGTCGGCGATCTCCTCGAGCTCGGACCCGCGGTCCGCGATCAGCGCCGCGGCGGCGACCGGCAGCCCCTCGGCGAGCACCTCCTCGCGGGCGTCGTCGAGCGCGATCGCCCGATCGAGGCGGACCTGGAGGCGGAAGTAGCGCGGCCCCCGTCCGACCTCGCCGCGCGCCGGTGCCGGCGTCCCCGGATCGTGGTTGAGGAGCATGTGCGCCCAGTGGTCGGCGCCGTCGGAGGCACCGTCGAGGACGGCCCCGAGGATCGGCGGCTCGGCGCCGTGCGGCAGGATCCAGCCGATCTTGCCCCAACCGCTCACCGTGGCCGGGTCGAACCCCTCCTCGTGGACTCCGGTGCCGATCGATACGACGAGCAGATCGTCGGTCCCGACCCGCCCGCCGCCGGTCCGCTTCAGCGCCTCGGCGATCGCCGCGACCGACGGGTTGTTGGCGAAGACGCCGCCGTCCACCAGGGCGCGGCCGTCGAGGTCGTGCGCGGGGAAGTACGTCGGCGCCGACGACGTCGACATCGCCGCGTCGACGATCGGGCGGTTGCGCGCCTCCTGCGCCGGGCTCGCCGGATCGACCGGCTCGCGCGCCCGCCAGCGCTTGAAGAAGTACGGCTCGCGGCCGGTCATGTCATAGGAGGCGACGACGACCTCGCGCAGGGCGTCGGCGAGCATCACCTCGCCGAGTCGCCGCCGGACCGCCTCCGCGAGCGGCTCGAGCGAGTACTTCGGCCCCGCATACCCCCACAGGGTCCGAAGCCTCTGCCCGAGCGTCCGCCGGAAGATCCGCGGCCCGTCCTGGACGTAGAAGGCGGCCAGCTCGGCGGCGCTGACCCGCGGCCGCGCCGGGTCGGCGGGATCGGGCGCAGTCAGCGCGAGCGCGATCAGCCCGCCGGTCGAGGTCCCGGCGAACAGGTGGAAGTAGTCGGAGATCCGTACCCGGTCTCCCGCCCGCTCGCGCAGCCGCCGCTCGAGGTCGGCGAGCACCAGCGCCGGGATCAGCCCGCGGATCCCCCCTCCGTCAACCGACAGGATCCGGTAGCGATCGGTGGGCGAATCGGCCAGGGCCCGAATGTACTACCGCGCATCACCGCCGCCAAGCGGGCTCCGGGGCACCGGCGTCCCGGCCCGGCCGCAGCCACTAGTGTCCCGACCCGCACGCCCGTCACGGGTCCCGACCGAGCAGGAGATCGCCGATGGCCGACCGCCCAGTGTTCCTCTACGCCGCCGTCTACGACGCCGCCGCCGATGCCAGAGCCGACTACGAGGCCGTCCTCGACCTCCACGCCGCCGGCCTGGTCGGCACCTTCGACGCAGCCGTGATCGAGAAGGAGGACGGCAAGGTCCACGTCCACAAGACCGAGAAGCCGACCCAGCACGGTGCCTGGACCGGGATCGCCGTCGGCGCCGTCGCCGGGATCCTCTTTCCACCGTCGATCATCGGCACCGCGGTCGCCGGCGGTCTCACCGGCGGCGTCATCGGCCACCTCCGCAAGGGCATGTCGCGCAGCGACCTCAAGGACCTGGGCGAGGCGCTCGACGACGGCGACGCCGCGTTGATCGTGATCGGCGAGTCGAAGGTCGAGGAGCAGATCGAGCGGGCCGTCAAGCGCGCCAAGAAGGTGATCGAGAAGGAGATCGACGCCGAGGCCGACGAGCTCAAGCGCGAGGTCGAGGCCGCGGGGAGGACGGCTTCGTGATCGGCCCGGCGCAGCGCGCCGCCGATGAGGCGAAGGGCGATCTCGGCGAGGCGCTGGACAACCTCGCGGCCGATTGCCGCAAGGCGGCGGCCAAGCTGCCGGCCGGCCAGGACGTCGCGAACTCGTTCTGCGACGCGATCTCGGCCTCGGCGGGCTCGGTGCCCGGCGACGGCTGAGCCGGGCGCTCGAGACCTCCGGCGTCGGAGCCCACCCGGCCGCAATCCATCGGCCTGGCGACGGGTCGCCGACCGCGACCGGCGAAGCGGTCGGTGAGCCGGTCGATCGCCGTCACGACCCGCAGCGCCGGGGCGCTCACGCCCGCCCGGCGAAGCGGTCGGTGATCCGGTCGATCGCCCACCCGGCCCGAAGCGCCGGGGCGCTGAACAGGGGGGCCGGGGCGAAGCGGGGACGCGCGCGCCAGACCGCGAGCAGGTCGTCGTGGGCGTCCTCCCCGGCCAGCCGGTCGGCCAGCAGCGTCCCCAGGTAGGGAGCCTGGGCGAGGCCGTGGCCGTTGTAGCCGACGGCGTAGAAGACGTTCGCGGCCGTCTCCCCCGCCACCGGCAGCCACGAGGGCGTCATCGCGATCCAGCCACCCCAGGCGCGCTGTGCGGCGACGTCGCGAAGCGACGGAAAGCGCTCGTGGAAGCCGCGGACGACGTCGGCCACGACCCCCGGGTCGGGCGTGCGGGCGGCGAGGGGGCCGCGCGGCGGCTGCGGCAGGCGGCTGCCGAAGACCACCGTGCCGCGCGCGGTCCGGCGGTAGCTCTCGAGGATCACGTGCTGGGTGTAGATCCCGGCGGACCCGGTCCAGCCGGCGGCCTCCAGGCGTCCGGGCTCGATCGGCTCGGTCTCCGCGAGCGTCACCCACAGCGGCGCCACGGCCCGCGGCGGGCCGAACGGGAGATCGCGCGTGTAGGCGTTGGTGGCGAGCAGGACCCGCTCGGCGCGAACGCGGCCGCCGGCCGCATCGACCACGACTCCGGATCGACCGGGCGCGACCGCCTGCACCGCCGTCCGCTCGAACACGCCCGCGCCCGCGTCGCGCAGCGCGGCGCGGAGCCCGCGAGCGAAGCGGCCGGGGTTGAGGGTCCCCCCGGCCCGCTCGAGGATGCCGCCACAGAAGACGTGCGGAAGTCCCGCCGCGTGCCCCTCGGCCAGCTCGACCTCGCCGCCGCAGCCGGCGAGGAAGCGTGCGATCCGCGCGGCCCGGCGCATCTGCCCCGCCGACAGCGCGGCCGAGACGTTCCCGCCGGGCACGTACTCGCAATCGATGCCGAGGCGCTCGATCAGCTCCTCGGTGAAATGGACCGCCGCGTCCGCCAGCCGGACGAGCTCGGGCGCCCGGCGGCGGTAGGCGCCGGCGAGAAGCTGCGGGTCGCCCGCGATCGTCGGCGTCAGATGGCCGGCGTTGCGCGAGCTCGCACCCCAGCCGCAGAACGCCGACTCGAGCACGACCACGTCGGCGCCGCGCTCGCGGAGCCGCAGCGCCGCCGCCATGCCCGTGTAGCCGCCGCCGACGATCGCCACGTCACACCCGCGCTCGCCCTCCAGCGCCGGCAGCGGATCGGCGGGGGGATCGATCCAGCCGCTGAAGGCGAGATGCTCGGGCCCTGCCCGGCTCATCGCGTCCGCACCGCGCTCAACGCTCGTAGGGGTCCCGCGGCGAGCGGTCCTCCGACAGCGTTCCCTGCGATCGGGCGGCCAGCACCTCGATCGCATCCGCGAGATGAACCTCGGCGATGTTGTAGTCGCCGCGCCCGACCCTGATCCGGTGGGCCTCGAGGAGCACGTCGGCGTGGGTGTGGCCGGCCGGCGGCTCGAACCGGTAGGAGGCGAGCTCGATCAACAGGCCGAGCGGGTCCTTGAAGTAGATCGAGTCCATGAAGCCGCGATCCTTGACCCCGCTGTGCCCGATCCCGCGCTCGTCGAGTCGCTCGACCGCCTGCCGGAACGTCGCCTGCGAGAGCGCGAAGGCGAGGTGGTGGACGCAGCCCGGGTCGGTCGGGGTCCGCTCCCCGTCGCCGACCCGCTCCTCGTTGGTGAAGACCGTGATCAGCCGCCCGTCGCCGGGATCGAAGTAGAGGTGGCTCTCGGCCTCGTTGTCGAGGTTCGGCTGCTCGAACACGAACGGCATCCCCAGCACGCCCTCCCAGAAGTCGATCGACGCCTGCCGACCCGCCCCGGTGATCGTGATGTGGTGGACGCCCTGGCTCTGGAGCTTGCGCATGCCCGCAACCTAGCGCCGGACGGCGGCGCCCGCCTCGGGCTGCGCGTGCGGCGGCGCGCCGGATACCGTAGCCCCAGCGAAAGGAGATGACGGCGATGACGAAGTCCGCACCGGCCCAGAGGCTCGAGACCTGGGGCGCGCCCGGCGAGCCCCTCGGGCCCTATGAGGAGATCAGCCTGCACGGCCACACGGTCGGCTTCCAGGCCGCCGGCGACGGACCGCTGCTCCTGCTGCTGCACGGCATCACCTCGACCTCGGACGCGTGGCGCGAGGTGATGCCGAAGCTCGCCGAGCGCTACACGGTGATCGCACCCGACATGATCGGCCACGGGCGCTCGGCCAAGCCCAGGGGCGACTACTCGCTCGGCGCCTACGCCGCCGGGGCGCGCGACCTGCTCGGGGTCCTCGGCTTCGACAGCGCCACGGTCGTCGGCCACTCCCTCGGCGGCGGCATCGCGATGCAGTTCTCCTACCTGTTCCCCGAGTACGTCGAGCGGATGGCGCTGGTCTCGTCGGGTGGGCTCGGCAAGGAGGTTCACCCGTTGCTTCGCGCCGCCACCCTGCCCGGGTCGGAGTGGGTGCTGCCGCTGCTCGCGCGCGAGTGGTCGGTGCGCGCCGGCGACGCGGTCCAGTCGGTGGCGTCGAAGCTCGGCCTCGAGGCGGGCCCGGACATCGCCGAGTTCGCCCGTGGCTACGCCTCGCTGATCCATCAGGGCGCCCGCGACGCCTTCCTCGACACGATGCGCGGGGTGATCGGCCCCGACGGCCAGAAGGTCTCGGCGCTCGATCGGCTCTACCTCGCCGACCAGATCCCGTTCCTGCTGATCTGGGGCGACGAGGACCCGGTGATCCCGGTCGAGCACGGCCGCCGCGCGCACGAGCTGGTCGCCCACAGCCGCTACGTCGAGATCGAGGGCTCAGGTCACTGGCCGATGCTCGACGCTCCCGACCGGCTGATCGGCGAGCTGACGAGCTTCATCGACCAGACCGAGCCGTTCGAGTGGGATCTCGAGCAGGTTCGCGAGCGGATGCGACGCGGCCCCGCGGACTCGGGTGCGTCGAGCGCCGAGCCGCAGCCGGAAGCTCGCTGAGCGGCGCCTGCACCCCCGGAGCCGCTCCGGCCCCGCCGCGTCGGCTTCCGCGGCGTGGTCCGCCAGGGGCATCCGGTCCGGGCCGTAACCGGCCCCGTCCTTGGGTGTCCTCAACGCTGAACTTGGCCAGGCCCGAGGAGATCGCGGAGGGACCCGAGGCGGCGCGCGCCGGCGCCGGCGACTCCTACGGCCCGGTCCGCGGCGTCCTGCTCGAGTTGCTCGGCGCGATCGGCGACGCGGCGGCGGGCTCCCCGCGCGAGTTCTACGACCGGATCTGCCGCGGCGTCTGCGAGCTGACCGTGATGAGGCGCTGCGCGCTGCTCCTCTATGACGAACGCGAGAAGCGGGTGCTGCCGGCCGGCAGCTTCGGGATCGAGGAGGAGATGCTCGCCCAGCTCCACGGAACGCTCGAGGAGACACCGATCGCGGCCCGGGCCCTCGTCGAGGACCGGGTCGTCGTCAGCTCCGACCTCGGGGCGGCGATCCCGCAGCGCCATCGCCGCCTCCCCGGCGTCGTCCGGCTCGCCTGCGTCCCGGTCGCCGCCGGAGACCGCCAGCTCGGGGTGATGCTCTGCGACCGCGGCGGTGAGGCGTTCTCGCTCGCCGCCGCTGAGCGCGACCTGATGTGGGGACTCGGCAAGACCGCCGCGCTGGCGGCCAGCACCCGGTTGGCCGCCGACCAGCGCGAGCGCGCGAAGCTGCTCGCCGAGCGGGTCGCGCTCGCCCGCGACGTCCACGACCGGGTGATGCAGCGGCTGTTCGGCCTCTCGCTCGTGCTCGGCGCCGGCGAGCGGCTCGCGGCCGACGAGCAGCGGCGGGCCTCCGAGGAGCTGCGCGCGGCGCTCGAGGAATTGCGCGAGGTCATGCAGCGGACCGGCGAGCCGGCCCGGCCGGCCGCGAGCCCGACCCTGACCGCCGAGGCGCGGCGCCTCGCCGCCCACTACCCCCAGCTCGAGATCGACCTCGAGGGCGTCGGCGAGGACCCGCCCCGACGCCACGAACCGCTCGCCCAGTCGGTGCTCGCCGAGGCGCTCCACAACGCCGGCAAGCACGCCGACCCCGACCGGGTCCGGATCGCCACCTCGGTCGCCGCCGGAGCCTGGGCGCTCGAGGTCCGCAACGACGGTGTCCGCGGGGAGCCACCCGGGGCCGGTTCCGGCGGCGCCGGCATGGGGCTGCGACTCGCCGCGCTCGACGCGATCCAGGGCGGCGGCGTGCTCGAGTTCGGCCCCGAGGATCCGTCGGGGTGGCGGGTCCGGCTCGTCCTCCCCACCGACGGTGCGCGATGAGCGCCGCCGCGGACGCCTCGGTTCACGTCCTCGTCGTCGACGACCACGACGTCGTCCATTGGGGCTTCAAGCTGCTCCTGTCGCGGCAGGACTGGGTCGCCTCGTGCACGAGCGCGACCTCGAGCGCGACCGCACTCGAGGCCCTCCGCAACGGGCCGGTCGACGTCGCGCTGATCGACCTCTTCCTCGGCTCCGAGTCGGGCGCCGAGCTCTGCGAGGAGGTGCGGAGGGTGGCGCCCGACACCCGCGTCCTGCTGGTCTCCGGCGCCGGGCAGATCTCACCGAGCGCCGCGCGGGCGGCCGGCGCCGCCGGCTTCGTCTCGAAGGACTGGCCGGCCGCCGACATCACGATGGCGGTGCGGATGGTCGCCCAGGGAATGACGGTGTTCGAGCCCGGCGTCGAAGCGCCGGCCGCCGGGCTCTCGGACCGCGAGCGCCAGGTCCTGCGGTTGATCTCCGCCGGCTCGACCAACCGTGAGATCGCCGAGCGGCTGCATCTCTCCCCGCACACGGTCAAGGAGTACACGAGCTCGCTCTACCGCAAGCTCGGGGTTCGCAACCGGGCCGAGGCGGCGAAGCGGGCCGCCGAGATCGGCCTCTGAGGTCCCCCCGGGCTTCCCTCCCTATCCCCCCGGATCGGGGGTTGGCGGCCCGGGCGGCGCGGGATCGGGGCCCGGCCGCGGTAGGAAGCAGCCATGAGCTCGGCACCGACGGCCAAGGCGCTCCTGTTCCCCGGCCAGGGAGCACCCGCCGCCGGCTGGCGCGACGCCGTCGCCGAACGGGCGCCCGACCTGCTCGCCCACGCACGCGGCCTGCTCGGCGGGGAGGATCCGTTCGAGCGCTTCGGGACCGGGACCGAGTTCGACCAGCCGGCGATCTACTGCGCGACGATCGCCGCCTACCAGATCGTCGGCCGACCGGCTGCCGACCACCACGCCGGACACACGCTCGGCGAGATACCGGCGCTCGTCAGCGCCGGTGCGAACGGCGAGCACGAAGGCCTCCGCCAC
>CAZTGN010000070.1:0-11267 GCA_964613275.1 uncultured Conexibacter sp.
CCTGATGGGGGCGACGACCGGCCGCGACGGGATCGGCGGCGCCTCGGTGCTCGCCTCGGCCGAGCTCGACGCGGGCGACGAGAAGCGGCCGACGGTCCAGATCGGCGACCCGTTCGAGGAGAAGAAGGTGATGGAGTGCTGCCTCGAGCTGCTCGCCGCCGACCTGCTCGTCTCGCTGCAGGACCTCGGCGCCGCCGGGCTCACCTCCTCGGCCTCGGAGATGGCCTCGGCGGGCGGCGTCGGGATCGACATCGACGTCGCCCGGGTGCCGCTCCGCAACCCCGACCTCGAGCCGTTCGAGGTGATGGTGTCGGAGTCGCAGGAGCGGATGCTCGCGGTCGTCGAGCCGGACGACCTGGACGCGGTGCTGGCGGTCTGCCGCCGCTGGGAGACCGGTGGAGCGGCGATCGGCGAGGTCACCGCGACCGGCCGGATCCGTGTCCTCGACGGCGAGGAGATCGTCGGCGACATGCCGGTCTCGCTGCTCGTCGACGACTGCCCGCTGTACGACCTCGAGCCAGCCGAGCCGGACGGGTGGATCTACGGCAACGGCGCGCCGTCGGCGGGGGTCGGCGGCGATCCCGGCGCCACGCTTCTGGCGCTGCTGGCGACGCCGACGATCGCCTCGAAGCGCTGGGCGTTCGAGCAGTACGACTCGATCGTCGGGTCGCGAACCGTACGCCGGCCCGAGCAGGCCGACGCGGCGGTGCTGCAGCTCGTCGAGGCCGGCACCGCGATCGCGATCGCGATCGACGGCAACGGCCGCCGGGTCGCCTGCGACCCCTACCTGGGCACGGTCGAGGCGGTGCTCGAGTGCGCCCAGAACCTCGCCTGCGCCGGGGCCGAGCCGCTCGGGCTGACCAACTGCCTCAACTTCGGCAACCCCGAGAAGCCGGCGGTCGCCTGGCAGCTCGACCGCTCGACGCAGGGGCTCGCCGACGCCTGCGAGGAGCTCGGCGTGCCGGTCGTCGGCGGCAACGTCTCGCTCTACAACGAGACCGAGCGCGGGCCGATCTACCCGACCCCGGTCGTCGGCATGGTCGGCGAGCTGCCCTCGCCGGAGCGGCTGCCGACGGCGGCGCTGCGCGCGGGCGATGCGATCGCCTTCGCCGGCCCGCTCGTCCCCGACCTCGGCGGATCGCAGCTCGCGAAGCTGCGCGGGGAGCTCGACCGCGGGCTCGGCGCCTTCGAGGTCGCCGCGGTCCACGCGGCGATCGACGCCGTCCGCGACGCCGTCCGCGACGGGCTCCTGCGCTGCGCTCACGACGTCAGCGACGGCGGCCTCGCCTGCGCGCTCGCCGAGTGCGCGGTCTCGGGCGGGGTCGGGTTCGACGTCGACCTCGGCCCGCTGCTGACGGGCCGCGACCCGGAGGCCTGGCTGTTCGGCGAGGGCCCGGGCGGGTTCGTGCTCGGCGGCGAGGTCGAGGCGATCGGGCAGCTCGTCGAGGCGGGTTCGGCGGTGCTGATCGGCGTCGCCGCCGGCGAGGCGATCCGGATCGCGGCCGGGTCGCTGGCGATCGCGGTGCCGCTGGCCGACGCGTCCGCGGCCTGGCGCTCGCTCGGCGATGCGATGGAGGCGGCGCCGGCATGACGGCGGGGCGGGCACACCGCGGCGGCGGTGGCCTTCTGCTCGCCGTCCTCGCCCTCCTCGCGTCGGCGGCGACCGCGACCCCGGCGTCCGCCGCCGAGGTCAGGTCGGGTCCGCTTCGTGCCGGCACCGGCGACGGCCGCTGGGCCCTCTCGTTCACCGACGGCGGCGGCGGCCGCGTGCTCACCGAGAGCGCGATCCGCGGCAGCGGCCCGGGGTCGCTCGGCTTCCGCGACGGCGCCGTCTGGCGGCACGCGACCCGGATCCTCAGCGAGCGTCGCCAGGGGACCGGGATCGTCGCGACGCTCGCCACCGACGACCCCGCCGGGCGCCGGATCGAGGCCACCCTGACCCCGCAGCGGCGCGGCGTCATCCGCCTCCGTGCCTCGGTGCTCGGATCCCGTAGCGGCATCACCGCTCTCGGAATCGGCTTCGACGCGCGGCGCGGCGAGCGCTACCTCGGCTTCGGCGAGCGCTCGAACGCGATCGACCAGCGCGGCAACGTCGTCGAGAGCTACGTCGGCGAGGGCGCCTTCCCGGCCGCGGAGCGCCCGCTGATCTCCCTGTTCGTCCCGCCCTGGGGCTTCCAGCAGCGCGACGACGCGACCTACTTCCCGGTTCCCTGGCTGCTCTCGACCGCCGGCTACGGCGTCCTCGTCGACAACACCGAGACCAGCTACTTCCGGCTCGGGACCGACTCGGCGGATGCCTGGAGCCTCGAGGTGACCGCCGCACCCCCCGATCAGCCGCAGGGCGCGGGCGCGCCGCCGCCGCGGGAGCTCTCGCTGCGCGTCTTCGCCGGTCCCGACCCGGCCGCCGCCCTGCGCCGGTTCACGGCGAGCACCGGTCGCCAGCCGCGGGCCGCGGCGCCCTGGTACTTCGGCCCCTGGTTTCAGCCCTCGGGCGACGAGCAGGAGCAGGTCGGCGTCTTGCGCGACGCCGACGCGCCGGTGTCGGTCGCCCAGACCTACACCCACTACCTGCCCTGCGGCGACCACGTCGGTCGCCGCGATCAGCAGCGCGAGCGCACCGACTGGCTCCACTCGCGGGGGCTGGCGACGACGACCTACTTCAACCCGATGATCTGCACCGGCTACGAGCCCGCCTACGGCGATGCAGTCGCCCGTGGCGCCCTGACGAAGGATGCGGCCGGCGATCCCTACGTCTACCACTACAGCACCGCCACCGGGTTCCTCGTCTCGCAGTTCGACTTCTCCAGCCCCGCCGGGCGCGGCATGTACGGGGAGCTGCTCGGCGAGGCTGTGGCGGACGGCTACGACGGCTGGATGGAGGACTTCGGCGAGTACACCCCGCTCGACTCGCGCTCGGCGAACGGCATGGAGGGGACCGAGATGCACAACCTCTACCCGGTCCAGTACCACTGCGCGGCCCAGGACTTCGCCCGGCACGCGCAGCGCCCGCTGGGGCGGTTCATCCGCTCCGGCTGGACCGGGGTCGCGCCGTGCGCGCAGATCGTCTGGGGCGGCGATCCGACCGTCGGCTGGGGCTTCGACGGGCTCGCCTCGGCGCTGACCAACGGGCTGACGATGGGCCTCTCGGGGATCAGCACCTGGGGATCGGACATCGGCGGGTTCTTCGCGATCGGCGACAACGCGCTGACGCCGGAGCTGCTCGCGCGCTGGGTCCAGCTCGGCGCGGTCTCCGGCGTCATGCGCACCCAGGCGAACGGGATCGGGATCCCCGCCAAGGTGCGACCGCAGATCTGGGAGGCCGACCAGATCGGCAACTGGCGCCGCTACGCGAAGCTCCGCACCCAGCTCTATCCGTACCTCGCCGCCGCCGACGCCGCCTACAGGCGCAGCGGAATGCCGATCATGCGCCACCTCGCGCTCGCCTACCCCGGCGACAGCCGCGCCGCCGGACAGGAAGACGAGTTCCTGTTCGGGCCCGACCTGCTCGCCGCCCCGGTCGTCGAGGCGGGGGCGAGGGAGCGGCGCCTGTACCTGCCGAGCGGGCGGTGGGTCGATCTCTGGCGGTCCGCCTCCTACCGCGAGGACAGCGGCGGACTGCAGCTGCGCGGAGCACGGATGGCGCGCGGGGGGAGCACGGTGACCGTCCCGGCGCCGCTCGACGAGCTGCCGCTGCTGGTCCGCGCCGGTGCGGTGCTGCCGCTGTTGCCCCCCGACGTCGACACGCTCGCCTCATACGGCGGCGGTGACGACCTCGTCCGGCTCCGCGACCGCGCCGGCGAGCTCGAGCTGCTCGCCTTCCCGCGCGGGCGCAGCAGCGCCCGCTTCTACGACGACGGCCGGATCGCCTCGGTCGAGCGCCGCGGCCGCTGGACGCTGCGGATTCACGGCAACCGGGCGCGCTCGTACGACCTGCAGGCCTCGCTCGGCACGCTCCGGCGGCAGCTGCGACCGTGCCGGATTCTCGTCGACGGCCAGCGCCTGCCCGGCTCGCGCTGGGACTACCGACCCGATCGTGAGCTGCTCACCGCGTCGTTCCACGGCGCCCGGGCGAAGCTCACGATCGTTGGTCGGGCGAACGGCAGCGGCTGCGACCGGGATCCCGGCCGCGCACCTGACCGGATCCAGTGATCGAGATTGGGCGTCGTGGAGGCCCGCAACGCCGATCACTGAGCCGGCCCAGCCGCCGGACCCGTTCCGGGCGACGGTTGCTGCAGCTCGCGAAGCCGCGTGACGGCATTGCTAGTCTGCGACTGCAGGTCGAGGCCTGCGTTGTCCTGATCAGGCGACGAGCCCCGAAAGGCGTTCTGCAGTTGACCGAGCGGCCCCCAGACGACCGCGACGGACCGCGCGATGAGTGCGGCGTGTTCGGGGTGTACGCGCCCGGCCACGACGTCGCCCGCCTGACCTACTTCGGCCTCTACGCGCTCCAGCACCGCGGCCAGGAGTCGGCCGGGATCGCCACCTGCGAGGGCGGCATGATCATGACGCTGCGCGACCTCGGGCTGGTCTCGCAGGTCTTCGACGAGGAGAAGCTCCAGGGCCTGGCGGGGACGATGGCGATCGGCCACGTCCGCTACTCGACGACCGGCGGCGGCGCCTGGGAGAACACGCAGCCGGTCTGGCGCGACGACGGTCGCGAGGTCGCCCTCGCCCACAACGGCAACCTGACCAACGCGGTCGAGCTCTTCGCCGAGCTGCGCGAGCGCGGCATCTCCTTCCGCGGCACCTCCGACTCGGAGATCATCGCCGCGCTCCTCTCCTCCTCGGGCGAGCGGCGGATCGAGGACGCGGTGGCGGAGACCATGCCGCGGCTCGAGGGCGCCTACTCGACCGTGGTGATGACCAAGGGCGGGATCTGCGCCTTCCGCGACCCCAACGGGGTCCGGCCGCTGGCGCTCGGGCGGCTCGGCTCCGACTTCCTGGTCGCGTCCGAGAGCTGCGCCTTCGACATCGTCGGGGCCGAGATGCTCCGCGAGGTCGGCCCGGGCGAGATGGTCTCGCTCAGCGAGCGCGGGCTCGAGGTCCGCCAGGCGGTGAAGCCGAAGCGACCGTCGTTCTGCGTCTTCGAGCACATCTACTTCTCGCGGCCCGACTCGAGGCTCGAGGGTCGGGTGCTGCAGCAGGTCCGCGGGCGGATGGGCGAGATCCTCTGGGGCGAGGCGCCGGTCGATGCCGACCTCGTGATCTCCGTTCCCGACTCCGGCAACCCCGCCGCCTCCGGCTTCTCGCGGGCATCCGGGCTGCCCAAGGACGACGGGCTGATCAAGAACCGCTACGTCGCCCGGACGTTCATCCAGCCGGGGCAGGAGCTGCGCAAGCACGGGCTGCGGATGAAGTTCAACCCGCTGCCGGAGATCGTCGCCGGCAAGCGGCTCGTCGTCGTCGACGACTCGATCGTCCGCGGCAACACGACGCGGCAGATCGTCGGGATGCTGCGTGACGCCGGGGCGCTGGAGGTGCACCTGCGGATCTCGGCGCCGCCGATCCGCTTCCCCTGCCACTACGGGGTCGACATGTCGAGCCGCGAGGAGATGGTCGCCCACGAGCGCACCGTCGACGAGATCGCCGAGCACCTCGGCGCCGACTCGCTCGCCTACCTCTCGCTCGACGGCGTCTACGAGGCGATCGGGACGCCGGCCGAGGACCACTGCGACGCCTGCTTCACCGGCCGCTACCCGCTCGCCGCGAACGGGGACGGGAAGTTCGCGCTCGAGCAGCTCGCGACCGTGCCCGCGGGCCCGGCCTGAGTTGGGCGCCGGCGAGACCGCGCCGGCCGGCGGCGGCAACCGGCCGCTGCGCATCGCCGTCCTCGCCTCGGGCAGCGGCACCAACCTGCAGGCGATCATCGACCGCCTCCACGGCGGCGGCAAGGTCGAGCTGGTCGGCGTCGGATCGGACGTGGCGGGCGCGCGGGCGCTCGAGCGGGCGGCGGCGGCGGGCGTCCCGACGGCGTCCTTCCCGACCGGAGACTTCCCGACGCGTCGGGAGCGCGACGCGGCGATCGGCGACTGGTTGGAATCACTGCGATGCGAGCTCGTCGTCCTCGCCGGCTACATGCAGCTCCTCAGCGACGAGTTCGTCCACCGCTTCCGCGGCCGCGTGATCAACGTCCACCCGGCGCTCCTGCCGGCGTTCCCGGGGCTCGACGCGATCGGCCAGGCGCTCGCGCACGGCGTCCGCGTCACCGGCGTGACCGTGCACTTCGTCGACGAGGGGGTCGATACCGGTCCGATCCTCCTGCAGCGGCCGATCGAGCTCACATACACTCGCCCGGTGCACGAGGTGACCGCGGAGATCCACGCCGTCGAGCACGAGCTGCTGCCACGCGCAATCGAGCTGATCGCCGACGGTCGCGTCGGAATCGACCCCGAGAACCCGCGTCTGGTCCGGATCGAGGAGCGATGAGCGCCGAGCCGACGATCGCCGCCAACCCGGCGAACGAGGGCGAGCCGCAGCCGCTGCCGGTCCGGCGGGCGCTGATCTCGGTCTCCGACAAGGGCGGCGTCGTCGAGTTCGCACAGGGCCTGCAGGCGCTCGGCGTCGAGGTCGTCTCGACCGGCGGCACCGCGGCGGCCCTCCGCGACGGCGGCATCGCCGTTCGCACCGTCGAGGAGCTGACCGGCGCGCCCGAGATCCTCGGCGGCCGGGTGAAGACGCTGCACCCGCGGCTGTACGCGGCGCTGCTCGCCGTCCGCGACGATCCCGACCACGCGGCGACGCTCGCGGCGGAGGGGATCGAGACGATCGACCTCGTCTGCGTCAACCTCTACCCGTTCGAGCGCGCCGCCTCGCGCCGCGGCGTCAGCGACGCGGAGGCGATCGAGAACATCGACATCGGCGGGCCGACGATGATTCGCGCCGCGGCCAAGAACCACCGCTACATCGCCGTCGTGGTACGTCCCGAGAGCTACGACGCGGTGCTCGCCGAGCTCGAGGACGGTGACGGGGCGATCTCGGCCGCGACCCGGCACTGGCTCGCGAACGAGGCGTTCGCGGTGACGGCCCGCTACGACGCGGCGATCAGCGACTGGTTCGGCGCGCGCTACGAGGACTTCCCGACGCACCGCACGGTCGCGATGGAGAAGTTCCTCGACCTCTCCTACGGCGAGAACCCGCATCAGCGGGCGGCGCTCTACACCGAGGTCGGCACCCGCGCGCACGTGCTCAGCCGGGTCTCCCAGGAGCACGGCAGGGACCTCTCGTTCAACAACGTCCTCGACCTCGACTCGGCCCGCAACCTGCTCGCCGACCTCGACGGGCCCGCCTGCGTGATCGTCAAGCACAACAACCCCTGCGGGGTCGCCGAGGGCGGATCGGCGCTCGACGCCTACGAGAAGGCCCTCGCCTGCGACCCGGTCTCGGCCTACGGCGGCGTGATCGCGCTCAACCGGCCGATCGACGAAGCGCTGGCGCGGCGCCTGCACGAGAACTTCGTCGAGGTGCTGATCGCGCCCGGCTACGCGGGCGAGGCGATGACGATCCTCCAGCAGAAGGAGGCGATCCGGATCCTCGAGGACACCGAGCAGCGACGCGAGCGCGCCGGCCTCGACATGAAGCGCGTCCGCGGCGGGATGCTCGTCCAGGGGCTGGACGCGGCCGCCCGCGACCGCGAGGGGATGGAGGTCGCCACCGGCGCCGAGCCCGACGAGGCGGGCTGGCGCGACATCGCCTTCGCCTGGAAGGTCTGCAAGCACGTGCGTTCGAACGCGATCGTGCTCGCCGCCGGCCGGCGGACGATCGGGATCGGCGCCGGGCAGATGAGCCGCGTCGACTCGGTCCGGCTCGCGATCGAGAAGTGCCGGGCCGCCTTCGAAGACGACGCCGACTCGCTGCTCGACGGCTCCGTCGTCGCCTCCGACGCGTTCTTCCCGTTCGCCGACGGCCCGCAGGCGGCGATCGCGGCCGGCGCCCGCACCGTCGTCCAGCCGGGCGGCTCGAAGCGGGACGACGCGGTCATCGCCGCCTGCGAGGAGGCCGGGGTGACGATGATCTTCACCGGCCGCCGCCACTTCCGCCACTGAGCCCGGCCCGCGGCGGAGCGGAGGGGGTTGGCTACGATGGCCGCATGAGCGGCGCGCAACTTCCCGGCGGCACGGTGCACGCCCTGCCCGCCGACCTCGGCGCGGGGCTCGCCTCCAGCGCCACCGCGCTCGAGGCATGGAACGACATCACTCCGCTGGCGCGCAACGAGTTCATCTGCTGGGTCGAGGACGCCAAGCAGGAGGCGACCCGGGGGCGCCGCATCCGCCGCACCCGCGAGGAGCTCGAGGAGGGCATGCGCCGCCCCTGCTGCTGGCCGGGCTGCAGCCACCGCGAGCGCAACGGCCGCTAGATGCCCGCTCCCGGGCGCCGCGCCCGCCCGGGCCCGGAGCCGACCGACCGGCGGCGGTGAGCATGCCCGCTCCGCCGCGGATCGAGGTCCGGGTCCCGCGCGTCTTCTGCCGACCCGACGGCGGGTTCGGCAACCCGCTCGGGGTCGTCCTCGACGGCGCGGCGGTACCGACCGGGGACCGCCAGGCGTTCGCCCGCCAGCTCGGCTACTCGGAGACGGTGTTCGTCGACGACGCCGCGAGCGGCCGGATCGCGATCTACACGCCCGAGGTCGAGCTGCCGTTCGCCGGTCACCCGACCGTCGGCACGGCCTGGCTGCTGCACGGCGAGGGTCATCCGGTCGACGCGCTGCGCCCGCCGGCCGGTGCGGTGCCGGTGCGCCGCGACGGCGATCTCACCTGGGCCGCGGCGCGTCCCGAGTGGTGTCCGCCCTGGGAGCTCGTCGAGTACGACTCGGCGGCCGCGATCGACGAGCTGGCGGTTCACACCGACGGCATCCGCTACGCCTGGGCATGGATCGACGCGGACGCCGGCCTCGTTCGGGCGCGCTGCTTCGTCCCCGAGGTCGGGATCGCCGAGGACGAGGCGACAGGCTCCGCGGCCCTCCCCCTCTGCGCCGCCCTCGGCCGACCGATCGAGGTCCACCAGGGCGAGGGCTCGGTGATCCGGGCCCGGCCTCTCGACGACGGCACGGTCGAGATCGGCGGAAGGGTGGCGGAGGGGAGCTCGGATCCCGATTCAAAGACTCCTTGACCCATGCCTCCGGTCGGGATCGAACCGACGCTCGACGTCTTAAAAGGACGCTGCTCTACCAACTGAGCTACGGAGGCAGGAGGGAGCTTATGGGAGGGGCCTCGCGCGTCTCGATCGAATCTCCCGGATCGTTCGGCGCCGGTGGCAGTTGGGGCAGCGAACCTCACACCGGCTCATCTCCTCCTTCAACCGCTTCAGGCTGCACCCCTCGCGTGCGAGGACAGTGACATTGGCCGTCTTTCCCGATACGTGGTCGAACTCGAGAAGTCGGATGTCGTCAAGGCCGCAATCCGCGCAGGTCGACGAGCGGAGGTGAGCTTGGACGTGGAGCAGGTTTCGCCGCTGCCCGGAGGAAAGCGACGGATTGCTCGCGATCAGGTCTGCGTCCAGTCGCCACGATCGCCCCATCCGCTGGAGCGTTCGCAGACGATGGCAGTTGACGCATACGACCTCGCATTGGCCGATCTCGGCCTGGACCCGCCGCGGCGCGACCCCCGCACGCACCATGTCGCTCACGTTTCCTCGCTTGGCCCCGACGTGGTCGAACTCCATGACGCTGCGGTCCCGCTCGCCGCAATCGCAACAACCATCGGCCACCGCGGTAGCAACGATGAGGCGACTCTCCGCCCGCCGACGCCTCCGGGCCGCGGCCACTTGGTCGCGATGCAGCTGGCCCCGCCCGGCGAAGTAGTCCCGGAAACAGCTCTTGCACCACCATTGCCGGCCGTTCTCGGGATGCCGGCCGAAGTGCTGCTCCGAGAGCCGGCGCCGGCACTTGCCGCACCGACGAAGCTCGGCCGCCGATCGGACTATCGGCAAAGAGCGTAGAGACCCGACGGTGAGGCCGCTGGCGTGGAGGACGGCCCCGACGTCGACTGCTCTTCGACTTGGAGGTTCACCTCCCTCACCCAGACGCTGACCGACGAGAGCGCGCCGCCGAGCTCGTTCGCTATCCGGCGCAGGGTCCAGCCCTCCGCCCGCAGCTGCCGTGCCCGTTCCCGTTCCTCGTCCTTCCGCCTCATAGCGAACGTATGTTCGCGCCCGAGGCGGACGGATCGTTCGCTCAGACCGGGGCGTTCCAGCGCTGGATGACGCGGTAGTCGTGCTCCCAGCCGAGGCGGGAGAGGGTCGCGGTGCCGAGGCCGAAGAGCTGGCCGTCGGCGGGTGTCAGGCCGAGCCAGCGGGCGCAGAGGACGCGGAGGAGGTGGCCGTGGGCGAAGACGGCGATCGTGGCGCCGGAGCCGTCGTCAGGGGCGGGCGTGTCGAGGAGCTCGGCGACGATGCGGTCGGCGCGGGTGCCGACGTCGGCGGCGGACTCGCCGTTCGGGCAGCCGTCGCGCCAGAGCAGCCAGCCGGGACGGTCGCGGCGGATGTCGGCGCTCGTGCGGCCCTCGTAGTCGCCGTAGTCCCACTCGAGGAGGTCGTCGCGAAGCTCGGCGCGGCCGCCGAGGCCGGCGAGCGCGCAGGTCTCGCGGGCGCGGGAGAGCGGGCTCGAGAGGACGCGGTCGAAGCTGACGGCGGCGAGCGGCTTGCGGAGCAGGCGCGCCTCGCGCTCGCCCGCGGCCGTCAGCGGCAGATCGGTGCGGCCGGTATGGCGGAGGGCGCGGCTCCACTCGGTCTCGCCGTGGCGGGCGAGCCAGACGACCGGGCGGCCGGGGCCGGTCGTCCCCGAAGGCGGCTTCGGCGGCTTCGGCGGCTCGGGCGACGAGCCCCCGTCGTCGATCACGACAGCTCCGCGAGCCCTTCCTCGGGGGAGGAGGCCTGCGCGTGCAGGCGGGCCGGTATCCGCCCGGCGTGGCGGGCGGCGTGGCCGGCGGCGACCGCGTCGCGCATCGCCGCGGCCATCCGCTCGGGGTCGGCGGCCCGCGAGACCGCGCTCGCGAGCAGCACGCCGTCGCAGCCGAGCTCCATCGCCAGCGCCGCGTCGGATGCGGTGCCGATGCCGGCATCGAGGATCACGGGCACCGCCGCAGCCTCGACGATGATCCGGATGTTGTAGGGGTTGCGGATGCCGGCGCCGGAGCCGATCGGCGAGCCGAGCGGCATCACGGCCGCGCAGCCGATCGACTCGAGCCGGCGGGCGAGCACCGGGTCGTCGCTCGCGTAGGGCAGCACGGTGAAACCCTCGTCGACGAGCTCCTCGGCGGCGGCGTGGAGCTCGG
>CAZTGN010000071.1:0-6266 GCA_964613275.1 uncultured Conexibacter sp.
GTGGCGCGGAGACCGCGACGCCGGCGCGTTCTCGGTCTGGTATCTCGGTGCCGGCAGGCTCGTCGGAGCGCTGTCGGTCGGGCGACCCGCCGACCTGATCGCGGCCCGGGCGATGATCGAGTCGGGCGAGCCCGTCGGGGAGCGGCGCGAGGCGATCGCCGACCCCGATGCCGACCTCGACGCGCCCGCCTAGCAGCTAACCTCAGCGGCGCCCCTGCGGGCTGGTGTAATGGCAACACGCCTGTCTCTGGAACAGGTATTCGGGGTTCGAGTCCCTGGCCCGCAGCTCCCGTCGATCCGCGGTCGGGCGGGGCGCCGACGCCTCGGGCGGCTCCCCGCAGCAGCTCCCGCGCCGCCGGCTCGGGGCCGGGATCCGTCGGACATCCGTCCAGACGTCGCCCGCCACGCCGGGTGGGGGCGCTAACCTGCGGGCGATGCGAGGGACGACGGCGAGGCTGTGCGCCGTGGCCATCGGCGTGGTTGCGATCTGGGCCGCCGGCTGCGGCGGCGACGATTCGACGACGGCGACGGTGGCTCCGGCGACGGATGCCACGGCGGGCGCGGTCTCGACCGAGGAGTTCATCACCGCGGCCGACGCCCGTTGCGCGGAGGCGAACGCGGCGATCGCCAACCTCAGCACCGAAGAGAGCGCGAGCGCGACGACGATCCAGCAGGAGCTCGACATCACCGAGGAGACCCTGAAGGGGCTGAAATCGCTCGGCAGCCCCGATGACCCGGACGGCTCGCTCGCCGACTACTACGCGGCGGTCGAGCAGGAGATCGCGCTGCTCGGCGAGGAGCAGAGCGCGCTTGCGACCGCAGACACCGTCGCCGCCCAGGCCGCCGCGTCGGAGCTCGAGCAGGCGCGAAGCGATGCCCGGGAGGCCGCCGAGTCGTTCGGCTTCGAGGAGTGCGGTCAGGAGGGCGCGCCGATCGACGGCGGCGACGCGACCTCGGGCGCGCCGCCGGCGACGACGACCGCGCCGGCCGCCCCGACCACGACCGCACCGGTCACCCCGACGACCACCGCGCCCCTCGCCCCGCCGCCCTCCGGCGGCACGTCCGGCGGGACCGGGACCGGGGGCGGGACCGGCACCGGGGGAACGGGGGGCGGCTCCTCGGGCGGCATCAGCCCCGGCGGCTGACGCAGGCCTCAGGCCGCCGAGCGGCCGGCCCAGCTCCCGTAGAGGCGCGCGTAGGCGCCGCCACCGGCGAGCAGCTCCTCGTGGGTGCCGCTCTCGACGATCTCTCCGCGCTCGAGGACGACGATCCGGCTCGCCCGCCTGATCGTCGAGAGCCGATGGGCGATCACGATCGCCGTGCGGCCGGCGAGCAGCCGCTCGAGGCCGTGCTCGATCAGGCGTTCGGTGCGGACGTCGACGTTCGATGTCGCCTCGTCGAGGATCAGGATCCGCGGCTCCGCGAGCAGCGCCCGCGCGAAGGCGACGATCTGCCGCTCGCCGGCCGACAGCGAGGAGCCGCGCTCTCCGACCTCGGTCTCGAGCCCGTTCGGGAGCGAGTCGAGCAGCGCGTCGCCACCGACCGCCGCCAGCGCCGCGACGAGCTCGTCGCGGCCGGCGCCGGGGCGGCCGAAGGCGACGTTGTCGGCGATCGTGCCACTGAACAGGAAGCCCTCCTGGGGGACGATCCCGAGGCGGCTGCGGAGGGCTGTCGAGTCGAGCTCGCGGACGTCGACGTCGTCGATCGCGATCCGGCCCCGCTGCGGGTCGTAGAAGCGGGCGACGAGCTTGGCGAGCGTCGACTTGCCGGCACCGGTCTCACCGACCAGGGCGATCGTCTGTCCCGGGAGGACGTGGAGGTCGACGTCCCGCAACGCCCAGTCCTCCTCGCGCCTCGGGTCGCTCCCGTAGCCGAACCAGACACCTTCGAGGTCGATCGCGCCGCGGATCTGGCCCGGGTCGATCGCGTCCGGGCGGTCGACGAGGTCGGGCTCGGTGTCGAGCAGGTCGAAGATCTTGTCGAGCGCGGCCATCCCCTGCTGGTAGGTCGTGTAGAGCTGGCTGATCTGCTGGATCGGGTCGAAGAACGTCTGCAGGTAGCCGACGAACGCGACGAGGACTCCGATCTCGACGTTGCCGTCGACGACCTGATAGGCGCCGAAGAGCAGGATCGCGGCGGTACCGATCGCCGACAGCAGCTCGACCGCCGGGAAGTAGGAGGCGTTGAGGTAGACGGTCCGCATGTTGGTGACGCGGTTCTCCTCGTTCAGGACCGCCATCTCGCTCAGGTGGCGCGGCTCCTGGCCGAAGCTGCGGACGACGCGGACGCCGCTCAGGCTCTCCTGCAGGTATGCGGTGATGTTCGCGATCTTCTCGCGCGTCAGCCGGTAGGCGCTGGCGGAGGCGATCCGGAAGATGATGCTGCCGATCGCCAGCAGCGGGAAGGTCAGGAACGTCACCAGCGCGAGCTGGACGTCGATCGCGAGCAGGATGACGACGACCCCGACGAGGGTCAGCACGCTCGAGACCATCGTCACGATGCCGTCGGTGACGAGCGTGTCGAGCGCCTGCACGTCGTTGGTCATCCGCGAGATCAGGACGCCGGGGCGGTTGCGCGTGTAGAAGCCGAGCGACATCGCCTGCAGGTGCACGTAGATCCGCTCGCGGAGATCCTGGAGCGCCCGTTGTCCGACCCAGCCGACGAGGTAGGTCTGGACGTAGGTCGCGGCCCAGTAGATGCCGGCGGATGCCAGGAAGGCGATGACGATCAGGGTCAGCGCGTCGAGATCGCCGGTGGTGAGCCCATTGTCGACCGCGTGGCCGGCGTGGTGGGGGGGCGCGTGCGCCGCGGCGCCCGCCGCGACGAGGGCGAGGAGCATCCAGGCGACCCGGGCCCGGTAGGGGCGAAGCAGGCCGAGCAGCCAGCGGACCTTGCGCCCGCGCTCGTCCTCGCCGCGGATCGTCCGCCAGACGGCCTTGACGAGCAGCCAGGCGTCGCCGATCGGCGCCCGCGTCTCCGACTCGCGCGCCTCGTCCTCGCGCGCCAGCCTCGGATCGGCCTCCCCGGTCCCCGCCCGGTGCCCCTCGGCGCCGTCGCCCGTCGGCGCCCCGGCCCTGCGGTCGCTGCCTGACGCCCGTTGTCCGTTGCCCGCGCTCACAGCCGCGCCACCTCCTCGCGCTCCTCGAGGTCGTGCTGCAGGCAGGCGCGGTCGACGAAGCCGTAGTCGGCGATCTCGCGATAGAGCGGGCTGCGGTCCACGAGCTCGTCGTGCGTTCCGCGGTCGACGATCCGGCCACCGTCGAGGACGACGATCTCGTCGGCCAGGGAGATCGTCGAGAGGCGATGGGCGACGATGAAGGTCGTGCGGCCGGCGAGGGCCTCGTCGAGCCCGGCCCTGATCGCCTCCTCGGTACGGGCGTCGACCGAGGAGGTGGCATCGTCGAGGATCAGGATCCGCGGGTCGGCGAGGAGGGCGCGGGCGATTGCGATCCGCTGTCGTTGACCGCCCGACAGGGTCAGCCCGCGCTCGCCCACCATCGTCTCGTAGCCCTCCGGCAGCCGCTCGATGAACGGCGCCGCCTGAGCGCGACGAGCGGCGAGCTCGATCTCCTCCCGGGTCGCGTCGGGGCGGGCATAGGCGATGTTGTCGGCGACCGAGGCGCTGAACAGGAAGCTGTCGTCGGCGACGAACGCGATCTGGCGGCGGAGCGAGGCGAGGTCGATGTCGCGGAGGTCGGCGCCGTCGATCGCAACCGAGCCGCCCGTCGGGTCGTAGAGGCGTGCCATCATCGCGACGAGGCTCTTCTTGCCGGAGCCCGAGGGTCCGACGAGCGCGACGACGGTCCCGGCCTCGACCTCGAGGTCGATCCCCGCGAGCGCCGGCTCGGCCTCGCCGTAGCGGAGGGTGACGCCGTCGAGGACGACGCGGCCGCCTCCGGCAGGCAGCTCCGGCGCGCCGGGCCGGCTCTCGATCGCCGGCGCGCGGTCGAGGACCTCGAAGAGGCGGTTGCCGGACGCGATCGCGCGCTGCGACATCCCGAGCGCGGTGCCGAGCATCCGCATCGGTCCGATCAGCATCACCAGGTAGGTGTAGAAGGCGGTGAAGTCGCCGAGCGAGAGCGATCCGTCGATCACCTGGCGGCCGCCGACGAGGAGGACGACCGCGAGGCCGAGGTTCGGCAGGAAGGCGATCATCGGGTTGTAGAAGGCGCGCAGGCGCGTCGAGAAGACGTTCTGGTCGAAGACGCGGTCGACGCGATCGCGGAAGCGGTCGAGCATGTGCTGCTCGCGGGCGAACGCCTTGACGACGCGGACGCCCGAGACCGACTCCTCGGCCTCGACGGTGAGCTCGGCGATCCGCTGCTGGACCTCCTGCAGCGCCGGTCGTGAGGTCCGGTTGTAGCGGGCGGCGGCATAGACGACGAACGGCACCGGCAGCAGCGCGAGCGCCGCGAGCCCGGGTTGGAGGATGAACATCACCGCGGCCGCGAGGACGAGCGTCAGCGCGGCCTGGGTGATGAAGACGAGCCCGTAGCCGAGGAAGAACCGGATCGACTGCAGATCGACCGTGGCCCGGGACATCAGCTGCCCGGTCTGCTGCGAGTCGAAGTAGCCGAGCTCGAGCGCCTGCAGGTGCGAGTAGATGCGCTCGCGGAGGTCGTACTCGACCGCGAGCGAGACCCTGCCGGCGACGACCCGGCGCGCGGCGGTCAGAGCGAGGCGGACCAGCCCCGCGGCCACGATCGCCAGGGCGAGCGGGACGAATGCCCCGGTGTCGCCGTCCGTGATCGCGTTGATCGTGCGGCCGACGAGCCACGGGATCAGGACCGTCATCCCCATCGCCATCGAGGCGAGGGCAAGCGATCCGATCGTCTGCCGCCGGTAGGGGTCGAGGAAGGCGAGGAGGCGGCGGAAGGTCGGCATCGACGCATTACTATACAAAGTGAAGTATCGGGAACGGCGCGGCGGTCCGTGGCCCGGTGCGGCGGTTCGGCACCTGTGAGAATGAGCCCGTGGACATCCGCATCAAGCGTGCGCAGGAGCCGGCGGCGCCGACCGACGGCGATCGGGTCCTGATCGATCGGCTCTGGCCGCGCGGGGTGTCGCGCGAGCGCGCCCGCCTCGACGGCTGGGAGCGCGATCTGGCGCCGAGCACGGAGCTGCGGAGGTGGTTCGGGCACGATCCCGCCCGCTTCGCCGAGTTCCGGCGGCGCTACATCGAGGAGCTGCGCGGGCAGCGGCCGCGGCTGACCGAGCTCCGTCGGCGCGCCCGGAAGGCCCGGCTGACGCTCGTCTACGCCGCCCGCGACACCGAGCACAACGACGCGGTCGTCCTCGCCGAGATCCTCCGCCGCGGGCTGCCGCGCCGGCCGCGGTGACGGACGCCGAAGCACCTGCGCCCTCCGGTTCGGTCCGCCCCGGGTTCGCCCCGCCGGATGTCAGCTCTGCGGCGCCTCGACGGCGTCGGTGGAGCTGAGCGCGCCGGCCGAGGCGGCGATGACGAGCACGATCGCGAGCACCTCGCGCTCGGCGAGGCTCTGTCCGAGCACGGCGAGGCCGACGAGCGCCGCGACAGCGGGCTCGAGGCTGAGGAGGACGCCGAAGGTCCGCTCCGGCAGGCGCCGCAGCGCCTCGAGCTCGACCGTGTAGGGGAGGACCGAGCTGAGCAGGGCGACGCCGAGGCCGGTGAGCAGGATCGACGGGTGCAGCAGCCCGCCCCCGCCGTCGGCGACGCCGATCGGAACGAGCAGGACCGCGGCGTAGATCATCGCCGCCGAGAGGCCGCCGTGGCCCGCCGCGCCGCGACCGACCCGGGCCGCGATCAGGATGTAGGCGCCCCAGAAGCCCCCCGCCGCCAGCGCGAGGCCGACCCCTGCCGCGTCGAGCCCGTCCCCGATCCCGGGGGCGAGCAGGACGATCCCGAGCGCGGCGAGCAGGGCCCAGAGGAGGTCGATCCGGCTCCGTGAGCCCGCGATCGCGACCGCGAGCGGTCCGACGAACTCGAGCGTCACCGCGATCCCGAGCGGGATCCGCTCGAGCGCCTCGTAGAAGCAGAGGTTCATGCCGACCAGGCAGGCGCCGAAGAGCGCGATCAGCCGCCACGTCGTCTGTCCCCTTCCGAGCAGGGCGGGGCGCCAGATCGCGGCGAGGACGAGCGCGGCGAACGCCGTCCGCAGGAGCACGGTGCCGCCCGGGCCGGCCTCGTCGAAGAGGGTGGTCGCCAGCGCCGAGCCGAGCTGGACCGAGGCGATGCCGGTGAGGACGAGGCCGATCGCCGCCCGCCGGTCCGCCCGCGGCATGTCGCT
>CAZTGN010000071.1:6276-11198 GCA_964613275.1 uncultured Conexibacter sp.
TCAAGCCCCGCTCCCGGTGCTCAGGGCGTGGCCGGGGCGTCGCGGGCGCCGCAGATCTCGAGGCCGAGCGCGCGCGAGGCGCGGTTGAGCTCGGTCAGCTTCCGCTGCGCATCGACAGCGGCCTGGTAGAAGGCGTCGGGGTCGCCGTCCTCGGCCGGGCCGAGGAGCGCGTTGGCGTAGTCAACCGTCCCCGCCTCGAGCAGCTTCAGGTACTCGTCCCAGCTCCGCTGCTCGGCCTTCGGCGGTTGCAGCTGCGCGAGCTGGCCGATCAGCACCTCCCCCTCGGCCGCCGTCGCCCGCCAGAACGGCGCCGTGGCCTCGACCTCCTCCGGCTGGGGGCCGTCGCTGCCGAAGTCGGGCGGCTCGGCCCCGGCGAGGATCCGCTCGGTCGTGTCGGCGCAGAGCGCGTCGGCCTCGGTCGCGAGCTCCGACCGCGACAGCGCCCCGGTCGGCAGCTCGACCGTCGCGTCCGCGGTCGGCGTCGTCTCGGCATCGCCGCCGCAGCCGGCGAGCGCGACGGCGACGGCGAGGGTCAGGGCGAGGAACGCGATCGGGTGCCTGCCCGGGGTGTTCGGGCGTCTGCTCGGGGTGTTCGGGCGTCTGCTCATCTGCTCTTGCGCCGGCCGCCTGATCGCGGCTCGAGCGCTCGCCGATCATAGAGCGGTACCTGCATTCGTCCCCGGCGGCTCGCGGTATCGTGCCGATCGTCAATCGCCCGCCGGCGCCGGCGGGTCACCGAAGGAGACGCCTTGTCCAACCGTCCGATCGCGCTCGCCGCCGGCCTGCTCGTGACGCTCTTCCTGCCCACTGCCGCAACCGCCAGGGACTACGCGGACACCGCTCTCAACATCATCCCCTCGGGCCAGCTTCAGCCCGGGCAGCCGCCGGCCGCCAAGCCCAACGACGCGCAGGCGACGATGTATGACGGTCTCACGCCGCTGTTCGATCAGGTCGGCGAGGACGACCTCACCACGTACTTCAAGTCGGAGGCGCTGAACAGCCTCGGCAGCGACGGGCCGGGAACGATCGAGACGATCCCCGGCCATCCCGGGATCACGATCACCCGCGACATCTATGGAGTGCCGCACGTCGAGGCCGACAGCTACGACGAGGGCATCTTCGCCGCGGGCTGGATCGCCGCCGAGGATCGTGGCCTGCTGCTGCAGCAGGCGCGCTACAACGCCCGCGTCGCCGCGATCGATGCCCCCGGCCTGTCCGCGATCGGCCTGGTCACCCAGCTGCAGAGCTTCGTCCCGAGCCAGCAGACCGAGGACGTCGTCGCGCAGCAGACGCAGGTGCTGCGCCGGCACGGGAACGAGGGCCGCAAGGTCCTGGGCGACATCGACACGTTCGTCAGCGGCATCAACGCCTTCTACGACGACGCCGGCACGTCGGTCGCGCCGTTCACCCGCAACGACATCTACGCCCTGAACGCGCTCAAGGGCCAGTTCCTCGGCCAGGGCGGCGGCGATGAGGCACGGCGCTCGCAGTTCCTCGCCGGGCTCCGCGACCGGCTCGGCCGCAGGCGGGGGCTGCGGGTCTTCAACGACCTCCGCCAGTTCCGAAACCGTGAGGTCCCGACGACGGTCGACGGGGTGTTTCCCTACGGCAGGATTCCGCGGCGCTCGGCGAAGGCGCCCGGCAGCGTCATGATCGACCACGACAGCTACGAGAAGGTCTCGGTGGTCGAGGACGAGGAGCTGGCGGCGGCGCTCGCACCGCGGCCGACCGAGGCTTCGAACACGCTGATGATCACACGGGAGCGCTCGACGACCGGAAACCCGCTGATGGTCGGCGGCCCCCAGATCGGCTACTTCTATCCGGGGCTGACCTACGAGATCGACATGGACGCTCCCGGCCTGCGCTGGCGCGGAGCGACGTCGGCACCGTTCCCCGGCTACCTGCTGATCGGCCGTGGCGAGGACTTCGCGACGACGTTGACCTCGGCCAGCGGCGACGTGATCGACCAGTACGCGGAGACCCTCTGCGGCGGCAGCGACACGAAATACCGGTTCCGGGGCAGGTGTCGGAGCATGAAGACCTTCAACGCCGGCACGCTGGACGGCGATCCGGTGGTCTTCAAGACGACCGTGCACGGCCCGGTCACCGGCTACGCGACCGTGAACGGCAGGAAGGTCGCGATCTCCTCGAAGCGGTCGAGCTACGGGAAGGACGTCCTCGACCTGCTGTTCAACCGGCGGATCTCGGTCGGCCGCGTGCGGGACGCGAGGTCGTTCTTCAACGCCGCCGCGAAGACGCCGCAGACGTTCAACTCCTTCTACATCGACGACAGGAACGTCGGCGTCTACACGGCCGGGAAGCTGCCGATCCGCGCCAACGGCGTCGATCCCGGCCTGCTCACGAAGGGCACGGGGCAGTACGAGTGGCGTGGCTATCTGGCCCAACGGGGCCACCCGCAGGGCATCGACCCCGCCGACGGCACGATGACCAACTGGAATCAGGTCGTCGCCCGCGGCTTCGGCTCGGCCGACGACCAGTGGGGTCGCGCCGGCTCGGTCGGGCGGATCGACCTGCTCGACGAGAACCTGAAGCGGCTGCAGTCGGGCTCCGGCAAGTGGTCGCTTGCGAGTGTCACGGCGGCGATGAACGCGGCGGCGACCCAGGACGTGCGCGCGATCGACACGGTTCCCCTGCTCGATCGGCTGCTCCGGGGCAGCGACGCCCCGAGCGCGCGGGCGGCGCAGATGCTGCAGCTCATGGTCGACTGGCGCAACGACGGCGGCAGCCGCCTCGATCGCGACGGCGACGGCCTGATCGACGATCCGGGCGCCGCGGTGATGGACGGCTCGTGGACGAACATCGCGAATGCATTCATGAGGCCTCGCCTCGGCTCGCAGCTCGACGAGCTCGACAGCCTGTTCGCGCGCTTCGACAAGCCGCCGGCCGGTCAGTACTCGGGCTGGTACCAGTACTTCGACCGCGACATCCGGGCGTTGCTCGGCATGAGGGTGCAGGCCCCGCTCAACCTGTCCTACTGCGGGCGGGGCGTGCTGCGCGACTGCCGGCGTGCCATCTGGGGCGCGATCGAGCAGTCCGGCGACGAGATCGCGGCCGAGCAGGGCAGCGCCGACCCGGCCCAATGGCGCTCCGACGCGACCGCGGAGGAGATCCGCTTCCGGCCGCTGTCGCTGAAGACGATGCGGTACACGAACCGTCCGAGCGGGATCCAGCAGGTGATCTCCTTCGACGGCCACCGCAAGCGCGGGTAGCCCGGTCGGGACGATGCGGGCGATCGAGATCGTCGAGCTGAGCGGGCCGGAGTCGGCCCTGGCCGAGGCGGAGCTGCCCGAGCCCGAGGCGTCGCATATGCTGACGCCCGGCAGCGGGGTGGTGGTCGATGTCGCTGCCGCCGGGGTCTCGTTCCCGGAGGTCCTGCAGACGCGCGGCGAGTACCAGGTGAAGCCGCCGTTGCCGTTCGTCCCCGGCAGTGAGGTCGCGGGCACCGTGCGGTCGGCGCCGGAGGGCTCGGACCTGGCGCCCGGGGACCGCGTCGCCGCCTTCCCGATGCTGGGCGGGTTCGCGGAGGTGGCGGTGGCCCCCGAGTTCCTCGCCTTCCCGCTGCCCGATGCGCTCGACTGGCGGCAGGGGGCGGGGCTGATCCTCAACTACCACACGGCCTGGTTCGCGCTGGTGATCCGCGGTCGCCTGCGGGCGGGGGAGACCGTCCTGGTCCACGGCGCCGCCGGCGGCGTCGGCACCGCCGCGATCCAGGTCGCCAGGGGGCTGGGCGCCCGTACGATCGCCGTCGTCTCGAGCGCGGAGAAGGAGGGCGTCGCGCGGGCGGCCGGGGCCGACGAGGTGGTGCGCACCGCCGGTGAGTGGCGGGACGAGGCCAAGGAGCTCTCCGGCGGCGGCGTCGATCTCGTCCTCGACCCGGTCGGCGGCGACCGCTTCACCGACTCGCTCCGCGCGCTTGCCGAGGGCGGCAGGCTCGTCGTCGTCGGATTCACCGCGGGCTCGATCCCGGAGGTGAAGGTGAACCGGCTGCTCCTCAACAACACCGAGGTGATCGGCGCCGGCTGGGGCGCGTACGTGATCGGCAAGCCTGAGGTCAACGGCGCGATCGCCGCCGAGCTCGCGAAGCTGATCGACGCGGGGGACGTCCGGCCGATCGTCGGGGGCTCCTTCCCGTTCTCGGTCGAGGGCGCGAGGGAGGCGCTGCGGCTCATCGACGGACGCGGCGCGACCGGCAAGGTCGTCCTCGACGTTCGCTGATGGCGCGGGTCTTCCTCGTCACGGGCGCCTCGAGCGGGATCGGCGAGGCGACGGCCCGGCGGCTCGCGCGCGAGCCCGATGCGGCGCTGGTGCTCGTCGCGCGGCGCGAGGAGCGCCTGCGCACGCTGGCGGAATCGCTGCCGGCACCCGCCACCCGGGTCGCCGTCGATCTCACCGACGACGATGCGCCCGCCCGGATCGCCGCCCATGTCGAGGATCGACACGGCCGGCTCGACCTGCTCGTCAACAACGCCGGGACCTCCTGGCGCGGCAGCTTCGCAGAGGCGGGGTGGGAGAACGTGGCCCGAACGATGCGGATCAACTTCGACGCCGTCGTCCGCCTCACCGAGGCGCTGCTGCCGACGCTCCGGCGCTCGGCGCCGAGCGCGATCGTCAACGTCGCCAGCACCGCCGGCCGCATCTCCCGTCCCGGCGCCGGCGCCTATTCGGCGTCGAAGTACGCGTTGATCGGATGGAGCGACTCCCTCCATGCCGAGGAGCGTGCCCACGGGGTCCACGTCGGCCTCGTCATGCCGGGCTTCATCGCGACCGAGGGCTTCCCGGCCGCCGAGCTCCGCGCCAGGCCCTGGACCCGCTGGCTCGTCTCGACCCCCGAGAAGGCCGCCGAGGCGATCGTCGACGCCGGCCTCCGCGGCCGCGCCGAGCGCTACGTACCGCGCCCCTCC